>CAZEJW010000010.1:0-54680 GCA_964512685.1 uncultured Leptospirales bacterium
TCTTCTTGCAATGCCCCGGGAACCTCTAAAAATTATATTTTTAAAATCCCAATAAATTATAACTACTGTTAAAATCAGCACTTAAGTTTCCCGCCCGCCTTCGGCGGGCGGGAAACTTAATTATAAGATGTAGCCACATGTTAACAATAAATAGTGCCAATTTATTATTAAATATAATATAAGTAAAAAGAAAAACTGTCGAGTAATTTTATAAATGTTTGCTTTGGTAGACGCGGGCTAAAATCAGGAGATTAGTTCAAACATGGCTTCAAGTCCCAAAATATAAGAGTGAGAACCAAAACCGGAAATCTGTCCACGACAGACCGGAGCAATAAACGAGTGTTTTCTGAACTCTTCCCTTGAATGAATGTTTGAAAGATGAACCTCTATACACGGAATGGCAACCGAAGCAATTGCATCGCGTATTGCAACAGAGGTATGAGTATAAGCGCCGGGATTGATTATAAGTCCATCACAGTTCCTGTTTTTATGAATAAAATCAATGATAGACCCTTCTGTGTTGGATTGAAATATGTTAACAGAAACACCCCTGGAATCCCCCCAGTCTGATATTTTTTTATTTATCATATCCAGGGTTTCGCTGCCATAAACTTCGGGTTCTCTAATTCCAAGAAGGTTCAGATTAGGGCCATGAATCAACGCCAATGATTTTTTTTCCATTTCAGATACCTTTTCTTTCTGAATAAATTATCGGCAGAAGCCCGTAATGAAGCAGAAGATTTCTTGCCCGATAGTAATAAATGCCTCCGGTGTTTTCATGCATTATCTTTTTGAGAATTTCCCTGGCTTTATCACTATTCCTGGTTTCGATCGAAATTATTGCCATATTAAAGAGTGAATCCATTTTGATACGGGTTGCCCCGTCTTCCGTTTCAGCTGCTTTTTTATAATAGACAGCAGCATTTTTTTTGCTCCTGTATATGAACTGATTAATTCTTGCAAGATCATAATAAGCCTGCTGGCGGTATTTTGAATTCATTACGGAAAGTCTGTATAGGTAATAATAGGCTTTTTTATAGTTTTTGAGCAATATATAGAAATCAGCATATCTTAGATTTAAATATGCCTCTGTACCAGCCTTCTTTTTCAGATAATAAGCATAAGTGTTGAACATCCTATAATTCTTTTGTTTTAAATAATACTCAAGATTAAGTTTAAGTATTTCTTCTGAATAATTACTTTTGAGTACAATTCTCAGATTTCGTTGTGTATAAGATGTACCTTTAGCCGGGTCATTCATTGAAAAAAATGTTCTGACAAAAAGATATATTTTCTTTTCATCAAGATCTTTATTTTTGATATTATTCAAATACTCAATTGTTTTGGCGTATTGCTCCCTTTCATAATATGTTTCCGCCAGCATCATAGCAGCCTTGTCTGCGGATTCTGTGTCGCTGTAATGAGCAGTCACTTTCAGATAATAGCCGATTGATTTATCAGAATATTTCTTTTTCCTGTAATAATCCCCTATGGAGAGAAGGTATTCGGCATAAAATTTCCTGTTGTCTTTAAGTTTATCTCCGGCAAGATTAGCCGAATCAGGATCATTGACCTCCAGGGAACTTTTTACAAAAAGTATCAGATCCGAAGGTTTGTATATCCCGAAATCCTCACTGTACATAATCTGATAGACCCTTGTATAATTCCCAAGATTAAAGTAACTCCTGCTTAAAAAAAGCGGAATTTCCTTCCACTTTTCCTCTTCCATGGGAGGCATTCCACCTTTTCGGATAATTGATATCACCTGCTCATAATCAGCTAATTTATAAAGAGAGATCAGTCTGTTATAATAGGCTAATCCCCTGTCTCTATCTGATTTACCTTTAAGATATTGTGTATAATATTTTGCCGCTTCTTTATAATCCTTTTTTAAAAATGCACGATTAGCATAAAATAAAAAAACAGAGAATGCGGATTCAGATTCAGGATATTTTTTAATTATAAAGTTGAAATAATAATCTGATTTCAATCCCTTTTCCTGGGCGGCAATTGCATAGGAGTATATATATTTCTCAACATCTTTTCTGGATGAATAATTCCTTATAAAATTTTTAATTATTGATGATGCAGAATTAAAATAATTGAGTTTAATGTATGAATTCAGAAGAAGAATATTTGCATCATATTTATTCACAGTATCTTTCGAATAAAGATATTTTTTCAGAAGGATGACAGCCTTGTTATAATTTTCTTTTCTGTAGTTTACAAGAGCGAGGTAGTAATTTGATTCATTGAGAAATTTTGAGAATGGATTTTCTTCCTGAAGCTTTTTCAGAAGATCCATTGCCCTGTCTTCATTTCCTTTTTCAAGCTGGATTCTTGCCATTAGAAAATTCACTTCATCGATATTTGCATCAAAAGGATATTTATCAATATACTCAGTCAGTATCTTCTCTGCTTCATTGAACTGTTTCGTAGAGATATATGCTCTGCCAAGAAGCAAAAGAAGTTTGTTCCGTTCGTCAATATCCCCGGCACGAAGAGATTCCTTTAAATAGAGAATTGCATCTGATGGATTCTTTTCGATTAAAAGGCCGGTGAGAATAATTGATGCTTTTATTTTCAGCTGATTTTTTTCTGTTTTTTCATAAACTTCCTTAAGTAGTTTTATCCCCTTTTCCTCTTCACGGGTTTCCATATTAATTTTCCCAAGTTCGTATAGTGCGTCATAATACCATTCGGATTTTGGTGCAATATGAGTGAAAAGATTCAGCTGGTTTTTTGCGATATTCTGCCTGCCGGTTTCGATATACGATAAAGCTTTGAAATAATGCACATCAGAATAAGGATTTATTTTTAGCAGATCTTCAGGCACGCCATTGAAGAGAATAAGTGCCTTATTATGATTTTCCTTAAGTTGAAGCACTCTTCCGGAAATAATTCTTGCCATTGCAATCGTACCCGGCCTGGAATTTGATGTTAGAATAGGACTAAGCCTTTTAAGTGCTTCATCATACTTTTTTGAAAGAAAGAGAGCCTCCCCTGTCTGTACCACCCTGGTGGCATTTTTTTCCCTGTCATCACTGGTCCCGATTGCTCTGGTCCATTCGATTACTGCTTCATCATATCTTTTTTTATTATAGTATATCAGAGCAATCCTGTCATGAGCAGAAGCAGACATGGAATTCTTTCTGGATTTCTGAATATACCTTTTGTATTCTTCTATCGCCTTATCATATTCATCGAGATTATAATAAGACTCGCCAATCCAGAATCTCGATTCAATGCACAGTGCAGGCGTACGGCACGAATTAAGATAGCTGTTAAATTCATATATTGCAGATTTATATTTTTTCTGAAAAAAAATAGATTTAGCATGATAGAACTGGGCCTTATCCCTGAACTCATCATCATCAGAATCAATTACCTTTTTAAAAAGCAATTCAGATGATCCGTAATTTCCGGAATTCAGAGCCTCTGTTGCCTGTTCAAAAAGTGATTCAGTATCACTGAATGAATAAAGAGCTGTATTAAAATACAACAGAGAAAATATAATAGAGGATGTAATAATAAATCTTTTCATCAATTCTTTTTAATCATTCTTCTAAGATAGTCTATTGCAAACAAGGATGAAAAAGTCCGAATCATGTCCCTGTCACCCCTCATTCTGCGTGTAATGGATATTAAATTTTCTCTGGTAGAAAAACCAAAACATACTGTTCCAACCGGTTTTGATTCAGTTCCCCCACCCGGACCGGCAATTCCTGTTGTACTGATTCCAATATCAGCACCAAGCCTTTTCCTTGCACCTTCAGCCATTTCTGCGGCTGTTTCTTTACTTACAGCGCCATATTCGCGAAGAGTGTCAGCAGAAACACCAAGGATATCATGTTTTAATTCATTAGTATACGCAATTACGCTTCCGGTATATACTCTTGATGAACCGGGGATATCTGTCAGTCTTTTGGATATCAGACCACCGGTACATGATTCAGCAGTTGCAATCCTCAGCCCTTTTTTCACCAAAAGATGAAGGAGCTCCTCTTCCGGTCTGGCAAATGGAGGAGATATCAGGTATTCACCAAAAATATCTTCAGCTTCATACATAATTTTTTGCCTGTCAAAGATATTTTCATCAGATCCATAAAATGTTACAGACACAATTCCTTTTGCAGCTGTAATGCCCCACCCTGTTTTGTTCCCGCCAAGAATTTTATTAACCTTTTCATTTATTTCACTTTCTCTCATGCCTGCGATAGTAAGAGAAAATGAGGTACCAGGCTGGGTATTAAATTTTCCAGACAGGAAGGGCAAAAGGCTGTTCTTGAGCATGGGTTCCATTTCAACAGGCACACCGGGCAGTGATGCTGTTACGGTTCTGCCTGATTCTATAATAAATCCAGGAGCAAGTCCTTTTTTATTTTCGATTACAATTGAATTCTCCGGAACAGAAACCATTTTCATATCTATTTCATTAAAAGTTCGTCCTGAAACACTGAAAAAATCCTTCATTTTTTCCAGAGAGGGTTCATGCGTTATAATTTTGAATCCATAAACCCTTCTAAGAGCTGTAATAGTATTGTCATCATCAGTAGGTCCAAGCCCGCCTGTTGTTATAACAATATCATTCCCAGGGGACAGATAACGTAACGCCCTTTCAATGTTTTCAATTTCGTCTCCGGTCTGCAAAACTGTCTGCACATCGAATCCGGCAGCAGTAAGAACACTGCATATTCTGCTGCTGTTTGTGTCAGTCGTTCTACCGGTAATTATTTCATTACCGGTAGTGAGTATGGAAACACGTGGCAAGTTCTTTCTCCGTTTTCACATAGCTTCCGGTGCTGTTACACCAAGAAGTCCGAGTCCGCTCTTCATGACCGTTCTCACCGCATCAATCAGCACAAGATATGAAACAGTCTTTATTCTGTCATCAGACAGCACACGGTGTTCAGTATAAAACTTATGAAATCCCTGGGCGAGTTTCATAAGAAAAACAGTCAACCTGTGAGGTTCAAATGCCTCGGCAGCATCGATTATCTCCTCGGGAAACCTGGCCAGCATTTTCATGAGATTGATGCATTCAGGATTGTCAAGGAGGTCCTTTTTCACAACTGACTGATCATAATTTATCTCTCGTTTTGAGGCTTCCTTGAATATTGAGCATATTCTCGCATGTGCATATTGAAGATAAAATACAGGATTTTCAGAGCTGTTCTTTGTTGCGAGATCAAGATCAAAGTCAAGGTGGCTGTCCAGAGAGCGCATTATAAAGAAATAACGTGCAACATCAGTTCCTATTTCCGAAAGGAGCTCAGCCATTGTCGTCAGTTTTCCAAGCCTTTTGGACATTTTGACCGCCTCTCCCTCCATCAGAAGGTTTACCTGCTGAGCGATAAGAACCCTGAAGTTTTCTTTTGGACATCCCATTGCTTCCATTGCGCCAGAGAGTCTTGCAATATATCCGTGATGGTCAGGACCCCATATATCAATTATTCTGTCATATTTTCTTCTCAGCTTATCCCTGTGATATGCAATATCAGCCAGGAGATACGTTGGTCTTCCGTCGTCTCTTACAACCACCCTGTCTTTATCATCTCCAAAATCGACTGATCGGAAAAACTTTTTTCCTTCTCTTTCATAGATTACATCTGCGTCTTCAAGAGTCTTCAGCGTGTCTTCAACTTCACCTTTTTCATGCAGGCTTCTCTCCCTGAACCATGTCTTGAAATTTACATTGAAACCGCTGAGATCCCTCTTCTGACCGGATACATTGTGCTCGATAGCCCTGACCGCAAAAAACTCAATGAGTTCTTCCTCTGTTGTCAGGGTATTTATTTCATCACTGAAACTATCCTTAATATATGACGCAATATCCCTTATATATTCACCATGATACCCATCTTCAGGGAAATCAGTTTCCACGCCACAGAGCTCCCTGTATCTGGCAAGTACTGATCTGCCAAGAAGATATACCTGATTGCCATAATCATTTACGTAGAATTCCCTGTCTACTGTGTCACCGGATGCTTCAAGAAGATTAGCTATAGTATCTCCTATAGCTGCTGCTCTTGCGGAAACAACGTTAAGCGGCCCGGTTGGATTGGCTGAAACAAATTCGATATTGTAATACATCGGGTTTTCTTTTTCTCTTTTTCCGTAGTTTTGGCCTTCCCTGAGAACTTCACTTATGTTTTTATAAAGAAAATCAAAGGATATGAACATATTGATAAAACCTGGCTTTACTACATCGACCCTTTCTACGATTTCAGATTCTTCGATATATTTTTTTAGGATTTCACCTGTTTCCATTGGTGATTTTCTCAACAGTTTCGCTGTTTCGAGAGCAAAAGGGGTGGCATAATCACCAAATTTTTCCTCTTTGGCATACCCGATTTTTGGTTCGGGCAGCACGATTTCATTCGGTATTTCTCCGGCTGCTGCCGCTTTAGCTATTGCATCACTGACGATGGCTGACACTATTTCTTTTACTGTCAATTTGGAACTCCTGATTCTGTTTATGATAAAGGAGTACTGTACAATAATATTCCATGATTGTACAGACAACACCTTAAATTTTATCTGCAAACTATTTTGTCAAGAATATAATATTCAGACTTCCCTGTGATTCATTAATATCAGTTCTTATCATTATTAAAAACAGATGAATAAAAAACTTGAAATAATACCTGTACAAATTTAAAATCAATTGATGAATTACTGAAAATTTATGGATTCAATGCACAGTCTGAATAAAGCATTAGATATCCATAACAGAAATGTTCGTTCCGAAAAAATCAATACATATATTTATGAGGTATACAGATGATAAAGTTTGAAAGGAATCATGTTGTCGGAATCATAATATCGCTTGTCATTTTTCTCCTGATGTCTTTTCTTTTTTCTCAGCTCACACTTTTTGAAGGTATGGAATGGGGATCAATTGACTTCAGGTATTACCTGAGAGACCCGGCCGAAAAATCTGTGAAGCTCGAAGAAGGCGTAAAGATGAGGCGGGACAACAAGAGAGCCAGAAAGGATATCCTAATACTCGGAATCGATGAAAGTACGATCAGGGATTTCTCGGACAAGGGAGTACAGTGGCCCTTCCCGTGGGAAATACATGCAAAATTCACTAAATTCATCTCAACAGGGAATCCCCTTGCAATATTCTTCGATATCATGTTCCTGGATCACAAGGATGGCGAAAAAGAACTTGCAGAAGCCGTAAAAAAAGCAGGTAATGTTTTTCTTGATTATCCTCTTGAAACAGAAGATGTTGATCAGGATTATTCAGATCAGTCTGAAAGAATAAAGCTTTTAAACAGAGTACGTTTTCCTGTATCTCCAGACGACAGAACTCCTGAACTCGTGGAAGAGGCAGTTCCCCCCACTCCTCTTATGACAAAATCCGCTAAAGGAATCGGATTCGCGAATGTCTTTCCCGGAAGAGATAAAATCAATCGTACAGTTCCACTCATTTTAAAATTAAAAAACTGGTACTATCCCAATATAGACCTTCTTCTTGTAATGCATTATTATGGAATATCACCAAAAGATGTTGAAATTAAAATTGGCGAATATATCAAACTCAAAAACCTGCCTAAAGAAAAGATGAATATACCCAATCCCGAAAGAGAAATTGTAATCCCGATAGATAAATACGGATTTATGGATATAAACTATATCGGAGGATCTGGCAGTTTCAGAAATTATCCCTACAAGCTCTTCTATCGGGATGGTACTATGGCAGGGAATACCTCTCTTAAGGATAAAATCCTCCTGATAGCTGCATATGCATCAACCGGAATTGCAACAGACGAGAAAAAATCACCCTATGGTGCTACATTCGGCATTGAACATCATGCCAATGCTCTGAATACAATCCTCAATCAGGATTTTCTCTACAAACTTTCCGATATTGAAAATATTCTTATAATGCTTTTTATTGCGCTTGTTCTCGGAATGCTATTGACCAGGTTATCAATCGTGAAATCGCTTGCATTCACCGGCATATTTACCATTGCCTATGTCATTGTCTCATTCTTTGTTTTTGATTCAATGAGTATTATTACTGCAATGGCAACACCGATTATTCAGACCGGACTAACCTTTACCGTGATCATTGCCTACAGGGTTTTAACAGAGGAACAGGAAAAGAAATATATTCGCCAAACCTTTTCAAAATTCGTTTCAAAGTCAGTTGTAGATGAACTCCTTCAGCACCCTGATAAACTTGTTCTTGGCGGAGAAAAGAAAATACTCACAGTACTTTTTTCTGACATACGCGGTTTCACCACCATATCAGAAAGGATGACACCCGAACAGCTTGTTGAGCACCTTAATGAGTATCTTCAGGCAATGACTGATCTTGTTTTTCATTATGACGGAACTCTTGATAAATATGTTGGTGATGAGATCATGGCATTCTGGGGTGCTCCTATCCCGCTTGAAAATCATGCCCTTCTGGCCTGCAAGTGCGCAATTGAGCAGATGGAAATACTTCATGAACTCAATAATAAGTGGAGAAGCGAGGGAAAACCTGAACTGAATATTGGGATTGGCCTCAATACCGGGGATATGGTTGTTGGAAACATGGGTTCTGCCTCAAGAATGGACTACACCCTCATGGGAGACAATGTCAATCTTGGTGCAAGACTGGAAGGAACCAACAAAATGTATGGAACAAACATCATTATCAGTGAATTTACATATGAGCATGTTATGAATCAGGTAATCGTCAGAGAGCTGGACCTTATAAAGGTAAAAGGTAAAAACAAGCCAGTAAGAATTTACGAATTAATTGATGTTAAAGAATGAAAACTGACCGGCTTCCTTCCTGTAGAGAATTTTTGCGACAGGAGAAGTAAGAGGCCCGGATATGGAGAACGGAATCCTTACCGTTCTCCTGTTTTTATCTCTCAGTGTGGCAAAAACTGTCATGCTTATACCATCATTGTAATTATATCTGCCAAATGAATTGAAGTCTATTTGAGGACTGCTCACAGAGAGCGGACTGAAAGTAAAATATTCACCCATCTCATTCACTGTAAAATTAAAATTTGAAAACTCTATATTTTCAAGATTTATATCCTCATATCCTGACTTCATGAGATAATTCATAAGCCTTGACTGAAAGGTGCTGTTTCTGAGATATCCATTGTAAACATTCAGCTTCATTTGAGCTTTTGCATTTTGAACTACATGGGCAATTCTGTAAAAATTTAATTCATAACTCAGATCAAAGGCAGCTTTTCCACCAAACTTGATCTCTGATTTTAAATCATCAGAAAAGTTTTCCAGATCGAATCCGTTTATTCTGAGATTTGCAGACAGATGAGGATAGTCCCTGTTCATGAAACTCTCCATTTCCATTGAATAGGAGGCTCCATAACCCTGCAGATTGAACTCCCTTACCTGCAAAAATCCTTTTTTCATTTCTGCCTTAAGCAGGAAATTGGAAAGATCGGCTTTTTCACCAAAATTCAGCCTGGATGCGGAATACTTGAAAAGGAAATCATTGTTTATTGTCAGCTGACCAACCGGTTTCTTAAGAAAAAAGAGTTCATCATACCCTTTTTTCAAATCACGGTAGCCCTCATCAACAAGATAATTGACGAACCTGCCGGTCAAAGATGTCAGTAATCCAAAAGATACAGCCGATGACTGCATATTGAATTCAGTTGCGCTTGTTAAAGGAATCCATTTTTTTATATCTGTCCTGCTGTTAATCACAAAATCTGAATCCGGGGTATTAAGATTCATTTTCACCAGAAGTTCATTCTTTTTAAGTGAGATATTTCCATTGAGGTTTTTTAACAGTTTTTCATTACCTTTTCCTGTATAATGTGATACTGAAAAATTTTCGATATTAACCTCTGAATTCATCCTGAATGCTGAATTCTGTTTAAAATCATAATGAATATCAGTTGAGAATCCAAGAACACCACTGTATGAAATGTCATTGACAGGTGTAAAATAACCGGAGAGCTCGGAAAGATCGATATCTGATGACTTGATATTTATTCTTATATTTTTTTTACTGTTACTGTCATTATATTCACCAACTGCATAAATATCCAGCATATCATCCTTAATTCGGAGTTTTTCTATAAGCAGTTTGCGATATTTGGATGAGAAAAGCCCATCAATATCAATATTCAGATTTCCATTTGAATACAATGAGTATGGAGATTCAGTTTGACTGACCAGATTGAGATTGTTTGTTCTGATTATTCCTGAGAATGCAAGACCGCCTGTTTCCCGTCTAAGGAGCAGTTCTGTTGACAGACCGCCATTCATACTGAGACTGCAGAGATTATAGTTTTTGAATATTTCGTTCAGATATGAAAGATCAAAATTTTCAATGAGTATTTTATTGTCAGAAATTTCTTTCTTATTTTCATATACACATCCGCTTAGCCTGATGGTTCCGAATTTGATCTCCTTTGTGGCAGAGGGTTTAATTTCACCCTGAAGACTATAGGAAATCTTTTCCTGCTTCAATTCAATAGTACAGCTGATTTTATTAGCCTGAAAAATCAGATCGGAGTTTTTAAAAACTTCATGATAAGTCAATATTGAGTTATTAAAATAAATAATAAAATTATCTGAATCAATGGAATCGATTTCTCTAAGCTTATGAATCAAACCTTTGAGTTTTTGAAAGTTTTCACAATATGATTTTCCGTACTTTTTATGAAGATTGACGGCCGGATCAATAAACTCAATCCCCTTAATGATGATTTTTTCTTTGAAAAGGTCAGCGAACCTGATCCTGAAAACAGCTTTTCTTGCCTGAAGAAGACTTATGTTGTCATTAAAATCGTTGGTCATGGAGATATTGAAATTATTGAGGATTATATCTCCTTTAAAATCAATATAGATATCGTCAAATTTGACTGCCTTATCGAGTTTCTCACGACAGATATGGTTTATTGTCTGCTTGAGTTCCTTTTCATCAAAACTGAACGAAAAATAAATTTTCAGAAAAAACATCGACAGGAAAATAATTGCTGTAAGAGTAATTGGTGTTAAAAAAAGAATTTTTTTGTTAAGCTTCATAGCCATCAATTTCTGTTTAATCTACCTGTATATTTTGAAAGACAAATCTATTCTCTATTCCGTATTTTGATAGTCAAGTACAATAAGCAGATACGACATAAAATATCATTCCCCACCTGCCGGATAAGGCAGGATTTTTTTTAATTATACCTACAAAATATCTACAAAAATAATTTTTAACTTTTTTCAGGATTTCGGCCGGACCAATATTTATTGCCCTTTATTTTTTTTTAATTTACTTATAATTGACATGATTTCATATTCACATAAAATTCAAATAATATCTTTAGAAATCATTATTTATACCTAAAAATACTTGTTATAGCAAATGGAAGAATATTATTACCCCTGCCGCCGAAGGTGACGGCGGCAATAGAGTTTTTTCTTCTAAAATAAAATTTAGGAATAAACACTGTTTAAAAATAATTATTCTAAAAAATTCAGCAATACTAAAATAGAAAGAAAAAACAGCAGGAGAATTCTCAATGGAAAAACAATTTGTCTTGAAACTCCTTGAAATGTCAAAAAACTTCGAGCTCGAAAAGTGCGATCATATTGACATGAGCAGGACTCATACCCCTTTTGAAGGAACACCAAAGAAGCACCCGACAGATGAAAACATACTGCTTCTTTTTTCTCATCCGTTCAGCGAGAAAAGAGGTTTTTTTGAATTTGCAATTGATTCCATTGACAATATTGAAAATCTTGGAACAATCACTACATCTTCAGGCGAAAGTGTTTATACGATCCGGGTCTGGGTAAAAAAAGGCGAACCCGGACTGAAAGCCGAACCATTCATTGTGGATTGATGAAAATTTGACAATGGAATACATAATAGATCTTTTATACGGAACAGCACCGCAGGTTCATTACCTGTCTTTTGGACTTCTAATGCTTTCAGGATTGAATTTTCCGATTTCCGAGGATCTGGTTTTCATAATCTCAGCCTCGATAGCTGCAACCATTATCCCGGAAAATACTGCACTAATATTTGGCGGCTGCTTTCTGGGCGCATTTGTCAGCGATTCAGTAGTGTACTGCATAGGACGTTTTGGAGGCAGGAAGCTTCTTGAGGTCAGATTTTTTGCAAAAATTTTTCATGAAAAAAAAATGTTAACAATAGAAAACTATTTCGTTCAATACGGAGGAAAGACCCTTTTCTTTGGCAGATTCATACCCTTCGGGGTCAGGAATGTTATGTTCATGACATCAGGCTTTATCAGAATGAAATACAGAAAATTCTTCTTTATTGACTTAATGGCAGTGACTTTCACATCGTCCATACTTTTTTTTATTGGATACACTTTTGGTAAAAATTACAGAAAGATCTTTCCTGTTCTAGATAAATACAAGCTTGTTATTTTTTCTGTTTTCATATTGCTGATTATCTTTATCCTGATCAGAAAAAAAACACAGTCAAAGAAGGAAGCCCCTTTGTGAAAAAGTAAATTTGCATTCCTGTACCGTAAATTACTTGACGGGAAAGCAAAACGGGAATATCAGATAAAAAAAATTGCAAACCGGGCTGACATTGAATGCAGAACATTAAATACCATATGCTTAACATAACGGCGATACTGGTTTTCGCCTACACCTCCGCATTTACATTGAATCAGATAATTGAATTTAACCTTTCTCCGGTATTGAAATCTAATTATTCAAAAAAAAATTCATCAGGAGTCAGGACTGTCAGAAAAAATCTCGATTATTATTCACGGATTGTTGATTCAGGTTTTTTTATGATCGCGGAAGCAGCGCCTGATGTAGAATCAGGCATGGGAATGACTCCTGATACAGACATTTCAAATCTCAGGCTTCTTGGCACAATTACCGGCCCTGCTTCCATAGCCAGAGCCCTCATTCAAAAAAAAGGCGATAAATATCCCGGCATTTTTGCTCTCTGGAAAATCAATACAGACATTACCAATGATGTATTTGGATATAAACTTAAGCGAATACTCGATGATAAAGTTATAGTAGAAAGAAACGGAACAAAAAGTGTAATTGAACTCTTTGCAGAGGAGAAATCCTCTTCATCTTCATCCATAACGTCCAGAACCTCCCCCGGAGGAAATCTTATAAAGAAAAATATAAGCAGGGCTGAAATCCAGCAAAAAGTGCTTAACAATATGGATAATGCAATGAAGGGACTTGTTGCCGGTCCTTACCGTGAGAATGGAAAGATCGTGGGATACAGGCTCAAGAAGGTAAGATCTTACAATATTCTCTATAAACTTGGAGCCAGAAGCGGAGATATTATAAAGAGAATAAACGGGAAATCACTGGACAGCATAGAAAAATTATACAGTATGTGGGGAAACCTAAAAAATGAAACGGGTATAAAGGTCGACCTCGAAAGGCGAGGACAGACAATGACCTTTGATTTCAATATCAGTGAATAATCTCAACAAGTGACCGATCAAAGGATCAACATGTTTAATCCTTTGATCGGACGCCTGCTATATTTCAAACTTATCAGCAAAATATAAGGAAGGTTTTATGAATCTCAGAAATGTTTTTTTGAGTATAACTCTGCTTGCTATGTTAATATTTCCTCTGGATTTCAATACCGGAAAAGGAATATCCTTCAAACAAACTTATGCAAAAAAATACTCCAAAAAGAAAGTCACAAGCTTTGCATTAAACTTCAAGGATGTGGAGATATCAGAGTTTATAAATATAATGAGTAAGCTGATAGGGAAAAACATAATCCTCGACGACAAGGTAAAAGGAAAGGTTTCAATAAGTTCGGCGAAAAGAGTGCCGATAAGTCAGGCTTTTGACATCCTTAAATCCATCCTGGAGGTAAAGGGACTCGCGGTTGTAGAAACTGACAATCTCATTAAAATCATTCCTATTCAGGAAGCTATAAAAAAGAATGTAGAGATAATGGTGGATGGGAAAAAAACTCCGATTCCCTCTGACGAAAAAACCATCACCTATCTTCTTGAACTGAAAAAAGCTGATGCCTCAGAGGTATCTAACGCTTTGAAGCCTCTGAAATCAAGATATTCAAGCGTTGTTGTATTCAAACCGCTGAATACCCTGATTCTCAGCGGTAATTCAAGAGAGATTGAAGGACTCGTAAAAATAGCTAATGCTCTTGATAAATCTGTTGATGAAGATGAGGCTCCAATTCATAAAGGCAATATTCACGTTATTCACCTTGAGAATGCCGATGCGGAGCAGCTTGCAGGAGTTCTATCAAGGGTTCCATTCTCCGAGAGTGCACTTATCAATAAAACTCCTATTCAGAAAGCAGTAAGGCCGTCCAGCAAAGTAAGAAGAGTCACAAGATCACAGGGAGTATCTTCATCTGATAAATCAAAGCTTTCCATAATCGCAAACAAGGAAACCAATTCACTCATCATTACGTGTACTCCTGAAGAATTCAAGCAGATTAACAGGATAATTAAAACACTTGATATAGTAAGGGAACAGGTTCTGATAGAGGCTCTTATTGTTGAGGTGAATGCAGAAAACGGATGGGGTTTCGGAATCGACTGGATGCTCGGGGGTCAGTCCGGGATGCACATGTTTGGAGGATCGTCCATAATGGGAAGTTCTGCGAACTATTCAACATCGAGTGTTGCCGGGAAAGACCTGATCCTTCCAATGAACAGCGGCTTTCAGCTTGGCTATTTGAGTGATCTTTCCATTCTCAATTTTGCTCTCCTCAATGCATCCGCAACTGAAAAGAATTTCAAGATTCTATCGACACCGCAGATACTCACGATAGACAATCAGGAAGCTGAACTCAATGTCGGAGAGGAAATACCGGTTGCAAGCAATAACAGAATAAGTGATACAGGCACTCAGTTTTTTACCTTCGATTATAAATCAGTGGGTGTCAAACTCAAAATAACACCTCATATTACCAAGAAGAAAAGAATCACCCTTGATCTCTACCAGGAGGTCAATTCGGTCCTGGGAGAAACAACGGTTCTCGATTCAGGATCAATGATTCCTCCCACACTGGGAAAAAGGGACATCAAGACAAAAGTAACGGTTCTGGATGGAAAGACAATTGTAGTTGGCGGACTCATCCGTAATGACAAGAAGGTTACAGAGACAAAGGTTCCGGTTCTTGGAGATATCCCTCTGCTGGGATGGTTCTTTAAGCACAAAACAGCCAGTTATGTAAAAACAAATCTTCTGGTTTTCATAACCCCTCACATTGTCACACAACAGGACAAAATTGACGAAATAACCGAGCAAAAAAGAAACATACAGAATCGTCTGAGAAGCAATTAACGGGATAAAAATGAAGGTACAGAAAAAAACAGCACTATTGGGTGAGATCCTCGTTAGCAGGAAGGTGATCCCGTCTGAAGTTTTAAACGAGGCTCTTATCTCCCAGAAAACCTCTGGACTGAAAATCGGCAATCTGCTGATTAAAAAAGGGTTTGCCACAGAAGAGGATATTCTGGAAGCCCTTGCCGAACAACACGGAACTGAGTACAAAAGAACTCTTGACTTCAGTGATCCTGACTCTGTATTTGAAAATGTACCGCTGCCCTTTCTCATAAGAAATCTTGTGGTCCCGTATAAAATTGACGATGATACGATTTATATTGCCGTGAGTGATATTCTCAACATACAGCCTCTTGATGACCTGATGATGTTGTTTCAGGGTTATGGGTTTGAAACGGTCCTTTGCCGTCCTGATGAAATCAAGAGAATTATTCATATCCATTTCGAATCCTCCAGAACAGAGACAACCAGCGATGTAATTGAAGACCTGGAGGACTCAGACCTTGAAATATTGTCTTCTTTCAGTTCTGAAACAGAAGATATTCTGGACATGGCGAATGAGGCGCCTATAATCAGGCTTGTCAATACAATCATAAGGCAGGCGGTTGATGACCGTGCAAGTGATATTCACTTCGAGCCATATGAAAAGGATCTCATTGTACGCTACAGAATTGACGGTATTCTTTACAAGACATATACTCCTCCGAAAAGATATCAATCTGCCATTATTTCCAGAATCAAGATAATGGCAAATCTCAACATAGCTGAGAACAGGCTGCCCCAGGATGGAAGAATACAGATAAAGATCGGCGGAAAGGATATAGACATCAGGGTTTCGGTATTCCCGACTTATTATGGGGAACGAATTGTTCTGAGACTCCTGAATAAGACCGACATGAAATTCGAGCTGGCCGACCTTGGACTCGAGAGTTCTTCATATAAAGTTTTTGAATCTCTGATTAAAAAGACCCACGGTATAATACTGGTAACAGGGCCAACCGGTAGCGGGAAGAGCACCACTCTGTACAGTGTTCTTGTAACTCTGAATAATGATGATGTAAACATACTGACCGTTGAAGACCCTATAGAGTATCAGCTCCAGGGTGTCGGGCAAATGCAGGTAAAACCGGGGATTGACCTTACATTCGCCTCCGGCCTGAGATCTATCCTTAGACAGGACCCCGACATTATAATGATTGGTGAGATTCGTGATATCGAAACAGCCGAGATTGCCGTTCAGTCGGCACTCACAGGGCACAGGGTTTTTTCAACGCTGCATACCAACGATGCAGCCAGCGGAATAACCCGTCTGCTCGACATGGGAGTAGAGCCATTTCTCATAGCGTCTTCAGTTAACGCTTTCATGGCACAGCGGCTGGTCAGAAAAATTTGTCCTCACTGTAAGGAATCATATAAGCCCTCACCTGCCCTCCTTTCCGAACTGGGTCTTAAATCATCGCAGCTCAATAACGGAAAACTCTTCAGAGGCAGGGGATGTGACAGGTGCAAGAACTCAGGTTATTCCGGCAGAATTGGAATATATGAAATTCTCCCGATCAGTTCCGAGATCAGAAAACTGATCATTTCTCAGGCGGATTCTTCCACGATCAAGGATACTGCAGTCAATGAAGGAATGAAGACCCTGCTAAAAGACGGTCTGCTCAAGGCTGTTGAAGGAATTACAACAGTAGAAGAAGTACTCAGGGTTAGCTGAGATGATTTTTCAATACAAGGCCCTGAACACAAAAGGTGAGAAGGTAAGTGATTTTCTTGATGCGACATCTGAAACAGCCGCAAAACAGAAGATTAAATCTCTGGGCCTCTACCTCGTTGACCTGAAAAAACATGATGTAGTCAGGAATGAGTCAGGTCTCAGATCCGGCCGTTTGAGAAGAATACTCGAAAAAATATCCGATTCAGTAAATAAAAAACTGAGCATCCGCGAGGTAGGTATTTTTTCAAGACAGCTTGCAACTCTTTTGCGTGCAGGTCTTCCCCTTCCAACCGCAATAACAGATATTATCGAACAGATTGAAAACAAGTATTTCAGAAATATTATCGCTGATGTAAGAGAAAAAATCACAGAGGGCTCGAGTTTCTCGAATGCACTAGGACGCCACAGGGGAATCTTTTCTGATATGTATATCAACATGGTGAGAGTTGGCGAAAACCTCGGTTCTCTTGATCATGTAATTGCAAGGCTTGCAGATATCGAAGAGAAAAAAAATATTCTTAAGAGCAAAATACGCGCTGCGCTCTGGTATCCTGCTTTTATGTTCTTATTTGCAACCGGTGTTGTGGTTTTTCTCCTGGTAACAGTAATCCCCAATATCGCAGAAATCTTTACAGACCAGAAAAAAGAACTCCCTTTACCAACAGAAATAGTTATGGCAGTGAGTGATTTCTTTTCATCTTTCTGGTATGTCTTTCCCATTCTCATTATTTTTACCTTTTATTTTTACAGCAGGTACTCCAGAACAAAAGAGGGAAAAAGGAAAATTGATGAGATAAAACTCAAACTTCCACTTATAAAAAATATTTACAGAAAGATGCTCGTATACAGGTTCACACAAAACCTTGGCATCCTTATGAACAATAAAGTAGAGATTATAAAATCTTTTGAAATTGTCGAAAAGATCGTGGGGAATGTGATAATAGAAGAAAAAATTGTTGAGGCGTCAAAAAGGATAAAAGAAGGTTCTTCAGTAGCAAATGCACTCAGGAAAGCTGATTTCTTACCCAAGATGGTCATAGGTATGATTTCTGCAGGAGAAGCAAGTGACAATCTCGACACCATGATGATCAATATTGGCGAAGTATATGAAACAGAGATCGATCTTACGGTAACAAGCCTTACAAGCCTTATAGAACCGATCGTTATAATAATTATGGGAGTGGCAATAGGAGCCATTGTTATGGCTGTAATGCTGCCCATAATGGAGATGAATCTCCTGATTCAATAAAATTTCATACTAAAGGAGAATGTGATGAAACAAATAAGAGAAAGAATAAAAAATCTCTTCAGGGAAGTATCGGCTAACGATGGATTTACTCTGATAGAAATAATGATCGTTGTAGTAATTATATCAATTCTTGCAGGATCAGCGGTTTTTATATTCAGAGGTTCTGTAGAGAAAACAAAAAAAACTGCTGTATCAAGAGACTTTTCGACTTTCGAGAATGCACTTGAGGCATACAAACTTTACAACGACAATTATCCTACATCGGAAGAAGGACTTCAGAAACTCATTGATGCGGGCCTTCTGAAAAACAAAAAGAAAACACTTCTTGATCCATGGAATAATCCATACCAGTACCGCTATCCCGGAGAAAACAGTGAAACTCCTGAGATCTGGAGTTTTGGCGCCGACGGCAGGGCCGGAGGAGAAGGTGTCAATGCTGACATCAACAGCTGGGAAGAATAATCATCAAAGGCTATGAGCCATTTAATGATTGCCAATGAAAAATTTATTTTACCGGATAAAAAGAAATGACGGTTTCACACTGATAGAACTGCTGGTAGTGATTGTTGTCATTTCAATCCTCGCAGCCGCAGCCATACCCAGGCTTGCGGGGTATCTGGGAGATAACAGAAAAAATTTCATGATTCTCACTGAATTCATTACCAGAACCTTTGACGATTCATTTCTCCATGACAGAATCAATTATCTAATGATACATCTTGACACTCCTGATTCTGAAAAAGAATTTGAGAATGATATTTTTCTAAGGAATAATGGAATATCTGTTGTCAATCTCAAAGACGGAATATTCAGAGATCATGAAAGAAAAATATTCAAATCAAGAGAATTTGGCGATAACTTCCGTTTAGAATCGATTATCCTCTCTGACGGGTCCGAAATAACCGAAGGGAATGTAATCATACCCTTTTATCCCCAGGGATATTCTGATGATGCAATAATACACATCATGGTAAACAATGAGGAAAGATGGTCATTGAGGATATACAAGCACATGAAAGAACCTGACGTAATTCAGGAATATCAGAAATTTGGAGAATTCTGATGCTGTTTGGTTTTAAAAGAAAAAAAGGATTCGCCCTTGTCGAGGTATTGATCGCACTGTCAATTCTTTCAATCGTGCTTATGTCTGTATTCACAGGAATAACAACAACAATACACGTAATGTCAGGGATAAAGAATCATACAAAGGCAATGCTGATTGCAAAAACCAGAATGAATGAATTCATTCTGGACAGGATGAGAGGAACAGATATTGCACAAAAACCAGTTGAGGAATATGAAGGTTTTTACGAAACAAGAACAACAGAAAGATATGAACACATGATGCTCGGCCCTGTGTCTGCAAAAAAAACCACGATAACAGTCAGCTGGAAGGACAATAATCTTGATAGAAAATATTCACTGTTTTATATTTATCCGGTTAAATAAAGCAAGGTTCAGATGCAGGAATATCTTAGATATATTAAAAACGACCTGAAAGAAAGAGCAAAAAACTCAGGGGGATTCTCCCTTCTCGAGATACTGGTTGCCTCTGCCATTGCATCAATAATTCTCCTGATGGTCGGAGCCGCTTATACATCCGCACTGAGATCAATCAAGGACGTTACCGGATATGCTGAATTTCACGAAAGTATAAACCTGGCATTTTCAAAAATAGACAGGGATATTTCCAATGCATTCTACGACAGGGACAATAAGAAGGTCTGTTTTATTGGAGATTTTTCAGGAGACAGCAGCATCCTCAATTTCATAACAGTTGATTACAGGAAAATGCATATTCACGGCAGTATGCAGAATCCAGTCAACAGCAGCGATATCCACGAAATCGGATATTACCTGAAACCGGATACCGAATATCCAGGTGTCAATTTCCTTGTAAGAAGAGAACAGAGACACTATGATGATGAACCCGAACAGGGTGGTATAGAGAATGTCATTCTTAAAAATGTCATTTCACTTAAACTTGAGTTTAAACAGAGGAATTCGTTTACTACAGTATGGGATTCAAGACGTAACCAGAGATATCCCCAGGCAGTTAAAGTAACACTTAAAGTTAAAAATTACAGAAATGCAGAGGAAGAGTTTACCTTCCTTTCGATTATTAACAGCATTCAGAGAATATAACCCGGAGAAGCCCTTTGATATGATAAGGTGCATTAGAAATGCAGCAGTAAAAGCTAAACTGAACCATCACCGGCGGAAGAAAGATCTTGAGGAAAAAGGTCTGCTGCCGTATGTGATGAATTCCCGGGGATACGTACTTATTATTGTTCTCATTATTACATCCCTTCTGTTTTCATTAATGGGTGAGTTCATTTCAGTTTCACAGACCAATGTCAGGTATATTCGAAAATTTGACAGAAGGATAAAGGCATCCTACATCGCCCGCTCTGGATTCATGCTGGCAAGGTATATCCTCGAAGCCGATTCGCGGGGCCTTGGCGCAGGTCTCATTCCAGGCACAAATACCGACAAAAATACAGACACATATAAGGATATATGGGCAATCGATTTTCCGGAACTTCCTGTTGAAGAAGGTACTCTGAAACTCAGGATAATCGACGAAAATTCCAAGATAAACCTGAGTGTACTTGCAAACGAGGTGGTCGATAAGACACCTTATTACGGAATTGTGCAGAGATTTTTCCTGAATATGGGGCTTCCCATGGACTATGCTGATGTGATAATTGACTGGGTTGATATAGATGATTCCAGGTTTCCATATGGAGCGGAATCATCCGACTATTACCTGACTCTTACTCCTGCCTATAATGCAAAAAACAGTTCAATGGACAGTATTGATGAACTTCTGATGCTAAGGGGATTTACACCTGAAATATATTATGGCCTTTCAGGCGGAAACACAGGTCTTGAGGAAAACATCGTAGATCATAACAGAGGACAAACAACTTTCAGCGCTGAAAAAATATTCGAAATGGTGCAAGCCAGGGAATTGCCCACTGAGGATGAAATGCTCACAAGTGAAATTAAAATCGGGAAAGAAAAGACAAGATCCCTCAAGGAATATTTCAGGGTTTATGGTGACAGAAAAAATTACCTGAATGAACTCAATAAAATAAACATTAACACTGCTCCATTCAGGGTAATATCAGCATTGACAGATAATATGACAGATGACAGAGTGTCTGAGATAATTTCCAGACGACTTAGTCAACCATTCAAATCAACAGATGAATTGAAAGATTATATAGAGGATGAAACAGTGAGAAAAAATATTCTGACTGTCAAGTCTTCCATTTTTACTATAATTTCAGAAGCTACAATTGGAGAAACCAGTCTCTCGATAGTAGCAACCTATAACCGCAGTTACAAAAAAATTTATTACTGGTCAGAGGATTAATTGCCGGTTAATTATTAATAACCGGAAAAAAAATTTCCCCAAAGGAGAAGGTGACCATTGTTCGAAAATATTGCATCAATTGATATTGGAACTTCCTGTATAAAGGTAGCTGCCGTAAAAACCGGATTCAGGGATTTTCAGGTAAGAGCACTTGTGTGTGAAGAAATAGATACCATTTCAGCAGACAGAGATGAGGCAATCAAAAACACCCTTGCAAGGATTGTCAATGATAATGATCTTCAGGCATATACCTTTATCACCAGTTTCCCGATGGAAAAGACTTTGATAAGGAACATATCATTCCCCTTTAATGAACCGGATAAAATAGCCGCTGCCCTTCCCGCACAGGCGGAAGAGAATATACCTTTTAAACTGGATGATGTAATTCTTGATTTTCAGAATCTCAGAAGAGAAAGACATGATGAGGGCAAGGTAATACTTGCTGCTGTTACAAAAAACAGTCTGCACTCATTTCTTGAAAACCTGAACGAAGCTGATATAAGGCCTGTAAACATGGGTATGGAATCTGTTTCTCTTTTTAATTCGTACAGATATTTCAATACGATTGAAGAAAATGCAGTAATTCAGTTGGACATAGGCAATTCAAAAACCATTGTAAATATTATAAAACAGGGTCACCTCAGTTATACCCGTTCAATACCAAAAGGAGTTTCATCCATTACAAATTTTATCGCTGAAGTAACAGGTGAAACAATTCAGGAATCGAACAGGCTTTTCAGACAACTCAATATTGACCTTACTTCTTTTGAAAATAATGATCAGCGGGGTTACTATAAGAATCTCGGTCTTACGAAGGCAAAGTTCAGAAAAATCTACAATCACTGCAATGAAATTTTTCAGGAAATACTTGATCAGGTTATCATCACAGTAAAAGCCAGTTTTACCGAAACTGAAGATGAGGATTTCAGCAGAATTATTATCTCCGGCGGAGGTTCAGAAATTTCCGGAGTCGGCAGTCTTTTTTCAAAAGAACTTTCTGCACCGGTCGTATCTCATCCCTTTATAGATGACACTAAGGATTTCGGTTTTGTATCGCAGATGACTGTCGCGTTTGGAACGCTCCTGGCATATATTGGCGACCGGCGAAACAATATTAATTTCCTGAAGAATGAATTCGTTGCGGATGTGTCTTCATCCTCCAAAAGAATCTACTACCTTGCAGCAGCATTTATCACCCTTGCCCTGTTTGTTCTAATATTCAATATCATTTTTTCGTCAATACTCACTTCAAAATCGAATGAACAGTATGAAAAAATTCTGCAGGACAGGTTCAAAACATATTTCAGAGCCAAGGCAGACAACAGGGATATTATACAGGAAGCCACAGCAATACTCAAAAAAGAGAAAAAGGAATTTGACAGCCTTTCCGTGATTATTACAGAGAATCATTCCGTTCTCGACCTGTTAAAGGATATTACAGAGGCTTTCCCTGATGACAAAAGTTTCAGTCTGAAAAACATCGTTATTAACAAGAGCATAGTAAGACTCGACGCAAGCATTGGCTCAAGCAGCAGTATTGACGAGTTCAAGAACAGACTTGAAAAAACCGGAAAATTTGATTCAGTATCGAGAAACATCAAAACTTCTTCAAGGAGTACTGTAAATTTTTCTCTTACAATCAAAACCAGGATCAACGATAAGAAAGCAAAACCGGGCAGGAGGAAATAATGTTCAATCTCAGTGAAAGGGAAAGAAAACTCCTGAATATACTGTATGTGATACTGGGAGCTCTTGCAGTATTCTTTCTGATCATTAAACCCTTTATCTCATACAGGGAAAATATCAGGGATGAATTCAACTCTAATTTTTCAAAACTGGAAACCCTTGACCGAATTTATTCAGAATTCAGGGGGATAAAAGAAAAGAAATCCCATCTGGATGATCTTCTAAGAGACAACAGGGGAATATCCACTCTCATTGAAGAGAATGCAAAAAAAGCAAATATCCTTACAAATAAAGTGTATACAAGGGACAATACCAGCAACATTCAGAACAGGTACCAAAAGACGACCACCAGTGTAAAATTTGAGGGTGTGGATATTAGATCGATAGTCAACTTCCTCTACGAAATGGAATTTTCAGGTAAATATGTTGAGGTATCCTATCTCAGGATATACCAGGCAATCAAAGAAAGGAATACATACGATGTCACCATTAAATTCGACACATATAAAATTGACTGAGGTAAAACCATAAAATGGATTTAAACAGTATAAAGGATTTTCTAAAACGATTTGGATCTGCACTCAGAAACTTTATCAGGGAAACCGTAAAACTTCCCTGGTTCAAGACATATCTTCTGCTTGCCATTGTACTAACTGTATTTTTTGTAATTATTACATTTCCTTACAATGCACTTATAACCAAACAGATCAAATCCCTTGAAGGTAAGGCATTCAAAAGCATTGTACTCGATGGACTTGATTTTTCGATCACAGGTGAAACTGTCGTTAACAATGCTGTAATTGTTCTTAAATCCGGTGATGAGGTTTCACTCTCGGGCATTTTTGCTGATTTTTCAGTGTTTTCAGTTTTAAGTAAAAATATCAGCGGAGATATAAGATCAGAAGGTATAAGAATTACATCAAAAAAATTCATTTCTGATTTCACTGCATCTGCAAATCTTGACCTTAAAATAATCGACAACAAAACCCTTCCGGTTGACGGACAGATAAAAATCAATCTCAATAATGTAATGCTTAAGGTAAACGAAATTCAACTGCCTGATTCAATGGGAGGGCTTCCCCTGAAAATCAAGCCAGTCAGAATAACATCTCTCATAATGAACTCTGAACTGAGTAAAGGTAAAATTTCAATCAGGACCTTCAATGTTTCCGGAAGAGATCTCAAAGGAACGGTTACGGGTGAAATAAACCTTTCATCAATCTTTAAAAATTCTAAACTTGAACTTGCGGTTTCTGTTGACGGTACATCTAAAATCTTTGATGATTACAGGGAGATCCTGCAGAGCTTCATGAAAAACAACAGGCTCGAGCTCAAAGTCTCCGGTACTATTGCCAGGCCCCGCGCTGATTTCATTAAAGAAAAATCCTGAGTTAAATTAAATCAAAAAACATGAAAATTGAACTAGCAACACACTCCGGCTTTTGTATGGGGGTCAGGAACGCCATATTGAGAATTGTAAAAGAGATAAACCATGCCCGCAAGGACATCCACGTTTATGGTCCATTGATACACAACCCTCAAACGGTTGAGGTTCTTCACAATCGGGGCCTCAAAACTATTTATGAACTCGATAACATTGACGGACGTGAAATAGCAATAAGAACACACGGAATTCCGGTTGAGGAATACAGGGAAATCCGAAAAAGAAGCTCGCGGATGATAAACCTGACATGTCCCAGGGTGGCCAGAGTACAGGGCGTCATAAAAAAATATTCGGGGAGAGGTTTTTTTACAATCATCATCGGAGACAGTGACCATGCCGAGGTGATTGGCCTTAAAAGTTATGCGGCTTCAGGCGTACATATCATATCTGATGAGAATGATATTGAAACACTTCCGGTTAAAGACAAATATGTTCTTGTATCGCAGACCACTCTCGACCGTCAGCTCTTTGACAGAATAGTGGAAAAACTTCATAAAGACTTCGACAACATACACGTTATTGATACAATCTGTGATTCAACAAGGTACAGACAGGACGATGTAATCGAGGGGATCAGAAAAGGTATCGATACTCTGGTTGTTGTCGGAGGCAAGAATTCGGCAAACACCAACCGGCTTGCAGGGATAGGCAGAGAGAATGACATTAAGACACTACTGGTTGAAACTGAGGATGAACTGAATGAAAGTGATTTTGATAACTCAGATTATATTCTGGTCACAGCAGGAGCATCAACCCCTGGCTGGATTATCAACAATGTTCTTGAGAAACTTTACAATATAAAGTTCAAAAAAAGCAATTTGCTTTTAAATTTCATCAAGAACCTGTTTGAATTTATTGTAAGAACAAATCTTCTGTCAGCAGTTTCAGCATTTTATTTCACACTTATTGTTCAGTTTCTTTCCGGCGGGCAAAAAGATTACATAAACGGAGTAATTGCATTTCTTTATATCTTTTCGATGTATTCGATAAACAACTATTTCGACAGAAGTTTTCTCAAGTACAGCAATACCTATAAATACAAAGTTTATAAAAATTATGGTCTTCCTCTTGTGTTTATTTCGATTCTCTTTGTGGGGCTTTCCCTCTATCTTTCCCTGCCCTATGGTATTCTTACAACCTCCATACTCGTGGCATCATATGTATTTGGATTTATTTATTCCACAAAGCCGGTTAAAAAAGTAATCAAGAAGATAGACACGGGTTTCATTACAAAAATTT
Source organism: uncultured Leptospirales bacterium (assembly GCA_964512685.1). Taxonomy (GTDB): domain Bacteria; phylum Spirochaetota; class UBA4802; order UBA4802; family UBA5550; genus CAZEJW01. The sequence continues at coordinate 25,991 of CAZEJW010000010.1, forward strand.
ACGATTCAAAGGTTATAACAAGTATTGGCTGGCTTATTGTTACGGTTCTAATGCCCCTGATTCATATTGAAACAGGTATTATTACAATTGTTTTCTGTGCTCTCCTTGTTTTTTCATATGTCTTTATCAGGCATTTTCTCATCGATATTATCCTTCTTCAGGGAGATCTCATTCTCGGAAAAGAAACTCTGCCGACTTGGATTGGGATTGAAAAGATAAGCACGGTTGCTGTTTTTCTGGGGATTTCAGCCCTGGCAGGATTCACACTAACGACCGTTCTTTCCGGTAAGCCGCTTTTTATGGTATTCTTTTTTAATATCGCATATTTTCTGATACTGCTTTTTAAAATTAAGAATCTCGACTGTCTTATCTCTGTCAAATATGAACTGCTTGTCGATCTTAATTACATATTATTGATTGCAATATGGTATCTCATGCAATTCATTCCATGATTGATTTTTATCATTGCCTCTTTCAAAATTCAATAAAGCAATGATAAACAGAGTATGTCTGAAGCAGATGATTATTATTTTTCCTGTTTAAAATAAAATGAGGATTTAAGCAATGGATGAGATGTATGATAGATTCAAACTTTCCGCTAATGAAATATTCACAAAATACGATGACAGTATCATCCGCACTGTTTTTGAGGATACTGTCGCATTCATTCAAGGCAATGAAGAAGAGAGATTTTCTGATGCTGATATTGCAGAGTTTGTAAGAGACAAACTAAAAAAGCAAAATATTTTCTGCATGTCCCTTGACCCTTTACTATTGGCAATAATGGACTTTTTATGCATCGAACTTGGTTTCACTAATGATTCGTATGAGAATCATACTGATATGATAAAAAAAATTGTATGGAATGTCCTGGCTGAAAAAACGAATGATTTCGATAACTATCTCAATCCCCTTACGGACGCAGTTATTGAAGAATTTTCAGCATGCAAAGACTCTGTATCTTCTCTGGATATAGCAAATATTCTTTTTGATAATCCTGATTTCAGTTTTCTTTCTTTCGACATCTTATATGACATAGTTGATACGGTTTATGATTACTTTCTGAAACAAAAATTAATTGAACCGGAATAGTCCGGCATCTTTTTTAATTTCAACAAAGCGAAGAGGCGATCAGGATTCTGAAACTAAACCTCAATCAGCCTTACAGCAGGTCCTGTTTCAACAGAAAGCTCTGGTGATGAGTCATAGAGATCGCCATCCATGGTATATCTGAAAGGGACTGAATTATGTATTTTCAGTTTACTCATCAGTGTATTGATGTGCAGAGAATTTTTAATCGGTTTGCCGGATTTAAGTTTAAACAGATTTTTTACAATATCACGCGGAGACATCCCGCAGATTATTGCCTGGAAACTTCCCTCTTCTTTAATCGAATCAGGCATGGGAGAGAATCCCATGCCAACATGCTCTACTGTTCCTGTCAGTATTCCGGTAACATTTCGGAAAGGAAGAATCTCTCCATCACAGAAAATCTCAGCATCCAGTCCATTGAACATAGAATCCGCCTTCACTTCTTTAAAGCTGTCTGTAATAGCTCTCTTTATAACCTTAAGATTCTGAACCACGCCCTTTTCTGTTCCGCTGTATGCTGCATCAAGAAAATTGGTTGTAAAACCGGCCCCAAAAAGAAAGCAGTATTTATCACCAATTTTCATTGTATCCCTTGTCACCGTTCTTATGGCAGTGTCAGTTTTAAACGCACTCACAAGCCTTTTAAGAGCTGCCGGACCGCTTCCCTTAAGTCCAGCCGTTCTTGCCACGTTATTCATTGTACCGCACTTAAGAATAAGAATCGGGGGGATTTCATCCCGGTCATAGACATTCACAATATCAGTAACAACACCGTGAATGGTTCCGTCACCTCCGCAAATACCGATATATGGAATCTTTTCATCCTTAAAAATCTTAATTATATTTTGAACATCCTCAACGCATGCTGTTTCACGAATGTCTGCATAATCCCCGGCGATTGCCCTGAATGTTTCAGCAGGAGATGTTTTCATTTTCCTGATACGTTTAGCATTTGGATTTACTATGATCCCAATTTTTTTCACTTGAATTTTCCTTAAAAAATTTGATTTAAATATTTTTATTCTCTTGTCTCTTCTTATAATTCAGATTCTGCTTTTTTAAATAGCGTCTGATAAAAATCAAGGATTTTTAATTTGACTTTTAACTTGCAGTATCTGATGAGTAATAACAGCAAAATTTGAAGGAGACCACATGGATATAAATGCATCTACAGAACTCTACTGCATATTCGGCAATCCTGTTAAACATTCCCTTTCTCCTCTGATTCACAATGCTGCGTTAGATGAACTTGGCGAGAATGCCGTATATCTGGCATTCTCGCCTGAATCTGCCAGGGAAGCTGTAAATGCAATGCGTACTCTTGATATAAAGGGAGCAAGTGTAACGATTCCCTTCAAAACTGAAATTATTCAATATATAGATGAAATAGACCCTGCTGCGCGAATGATAGGTGCGGTTAATACACTCAAAAACAACAATGGCAAAGTGTTCGGATACAATACAGATGGAACCGGCGCTCTTCTGGCAATTACCAGCCTCGGAATAAACATCAGGAATCAAAGAGTACTGGTTCTTGGAAATGGCGGCTCCGCCCGAGCAGTTGCCTTTACTCTGGCGCAAAAAGGTGCATCTGTGATAATAAGCGGCAGAAATGAAATAAAAATCCATGATCTTTCCGAAGAGATTAAAAGCAATTCATTTAAATCAGAATTTAAGCTTATAGATAAACTAGATAAAGAGTTTATGAGGGATGTGGATATAGTAATAAACACGACCCCTCTTGGCATGCATCCTGATACGGAAACCACTCCACTTGCAGAAAAGCTTATCCTGCCCGGACACACTGTATTTGACATAGTATATGCACCTCAAAAAACACGGCTTCTCCGTGAAGCTGAAAGGAAACAAGCTGCCACGCTAGGCGGAATCGAAATGCTTATAAATCAGGGACTTGAGCAGCTGAGAATTTGGACCGGCATGGAACCTCCATCAGAACTTGTGCGCACAATAATCAAAAACAAACTGGATGAAAATAAATAATGATAACTGCAAGACTGGAAGAATTCATAAACAACGAAAAATCAACAACCTTTGAAAACTACGGTCTTGAAAACATGAAAAAGCTCATGCACCTTCTTGGAAATCCTCAAGAGCGAATCAGAACAATCCACATTGCAGGCACCAATGGCAAGGGCTCTGTTGCTCACATGCTGAACAGCATAATTATAGAATCAGGATATAAAACCGGTCTATTTACATCACCACATCTTGAAAAAATCAATGAGCGTATTATAATTAATCATCAAGAAATAACTGACAATGAAATCAATGGGTGCCTGAACAGAATTTTTGACATAGTGGATTCTGAGAAAGATCTTTACCCTACCTACTTCGACATTATGACTGCTTCTGCATTTCTCTTCTTTGCAAATCAAAAGGTTGATATTGCAGTAATAGAAACCGGCCTTGGCGGCAGACTGGATTCCACCAACATAATCAATCCGGTTCTGACAATCATAACTTCAATAACTAGAGACCATACTAATATCCTGGGTGAATCACTTCAGGATATTGCATCAGAAAAAGCAGGTATCATAAAAAACGAAATACCAGTATTAGTCTCTGAACAGGCTGAAGAGGTCAGTCAGGTATTGACAAGCACTGCCCTTCAAAAAAATTGCGAAATAATCGGTCCGAAGCAGGGATATACTCTCAAAGAAATCACAGATTGCGGTAATTTTTTTCAGTATAGACTATGTATCAATAAAAATGATGAGACATCCGACATAGAATTATGTGTCAATTCTCCGGTCAGTGAACAAACAGGCAATAGCGCCCTTGCAGCAATGGCAGCATTTCTGCTTAAAAAAAATTATCAGTCAATTACAAACGAAACAATCCGAAAAGGAATAAAAGATACAGTAATTCCCGGCAGATTTACAGTATTAAATGAACACCCGAAAGTAATTTTTGATCCTGCGCATAATGTATCAGGAATCAGAGCTCTCGTTACTTCAGTTCAAAGACTGTTTGGAAACAATACGTTTTTTGTAATTTCATTCATGGCTGATAAAGATATCAGTGAACTCTTCTCGGTTTTTGAGAATCATGGAATTTCATTCTATTACTATGAAATGGCTGATGAAAGAGCATTTCATATAAATGAAATGAGAAAAAAACCCGCAGGCCTAAAGGGAGTTCTCAAACCAGGGGATGACCTCCTCAACATACTTAATCCCGGGAACAATGTTATAGTATTCTCCGGAACATTCAGACTTTTCTCTTTAGCAAAAAAGTTTGCCGAATCTTTATCTGAATAATTCAGTCTTTCCTTTGCAGGTAATTGTTATTCTTAGGGTCAGGCAAAGACTTTCATGCGCCGTTTTAGCAGATTACACAAAAAACTCACTGCATTATAATGCAAAATAGAATAGTACTTGATATTCTGAATGTCATGTTTATTATTTGTTGATTATTTCAATAATATTCCACTGAATAATCTTTAACTTTTTTACATATTACAAAGATATCCTGCCTTTGACGCCACAAAAGGCCGGGGGTAAAGCAGTCATTTGTTTTACACTAAAATCGTTAATTCGTTGAAATAAATAAATTCCATATGCCAAAGGAATCAACATGACTCAACAAACACAAACAGATTCACTGCTGTTGGACATTCATGATACAGTTAAATCATTCCTTGAAGAGGAAATATCACCAGATGAAGCAAAGCTAAAATATGATTCACTTCTCAAAAGATGTATTGTCCTTGAAAAACAGAAAATCAATCATGCCTCTGAGGATTATTTAACAGGGATGCTCTACCATCACAATGTAGAAAATTTTTCTAAAAATACATTACTTGCTTCCTTGACTGGTAATTCTGTTAATATAATAAATCACTGCGGAGATGAAAAAAACCTTACCCCTGTAAAGGCAGTTCTTCAAAAAATGTTTTCTGCCGGCATAATAACCACCAACTGCCTTGAAAAAACCAAAATTCCATCCAGTGATGATATGAGTTTCACACTTTATACCTGGAGTTTTAAAAATAATAATGAATTGATAATTATAGGCTCCCTGACATCCTCTCAGTATTTCGATCAGGAAATTTTCACATCACTGGTCTCTTTTATTGAAAAAAATATAAGAAGCAATGAAGCAATCAATCTGCCTGTTTCGATTGATTACTTCAATAGTATTTCACTGGAATTAACATCCTATATTATGAATCATCTTAAAAATGGAACAACAGTCTATGGAGGCATATATATTTTTGACAGTATAGAAAAAATTTTTGGGCATATGGGAGTTGCAACCATTGCCGATATCGCAACCCATATAACCGGAACACTAACGGCCCTGCATGACACTGACTATAAATGTTTTATCCTTTCATTGAATAATTATATAACAGTTGCATCAGATCCAATTGAAAAAATTTCAGCTTCATACAAACACGGGATTGAGTTCAGATACAATGATATTGCAATCCCATACAAACATACAGAAATTAAAATTGAACATGAAAAATCCATATACGACTTCTGGGAAGAGCTCTTTATCTTTGAAAATTCAATTCATCAGGGTAAAGGTAGTGAATGAGAAGAAATCAGGTACTTGTAATTGGTTCATCAGAAGATTCCAAATACAATGAAACCGCTTTCGAAATAGGCGCTTATATCGCAGTAAATAACTGGGTCCTCATAACCGGCGGGAGGACAGGGATAATGAAATCAGCTTCAAAGGGAGCATACGATTCAGGAGGAACCGTTATTGGAATTCTTCCAGGCAGCGAATTCGATGAAGCAAATCCATACTGCTCAGTTGTAATACCCACAGGATTGGGTCACGGCCGCAATATGATAAATGTACTTTCAGCAGATATTATAGTTTCAATTGGAGGGAGCTATGGAACTCTCAATGAGCTTTCTTATGCATCTCTGTTTAATAAACACGTTATATGTTGTGTTTTTACGGAAGGATTCAGCAGCAGTTATCCTGAATTCCCGGAGAATGTAATAAATATTCATGCTGCATACAACACGGATGATATAAAGAAACACCTGGATAATTTTTTTATAAGCAAATAAGCAAATGACACAAATACAATATAATTTCAGATATTGTATTGAATCGGGATTTTTTTTCGATGGAGGATTATGGATCAGAAAAAAATAATGATAGTCGAAGATGAATTGGTTATTGCAATGGATATTCGCAATACCCTTACCAGTTATGGTTATAAAGTCGAATCGATTGCCTCCAGCGGAACCGAAGCAATACGCTTTGCAGAAAGAAACAGACCGGATGTAGTTTTAATGGACATTCATCTTACAGGTGAATTTGATGGTATAGAGACAGCAGCTTTATTGAGAAAAGATGCCTGCATTCCCGTAATATACATCACTGCCCTGAATTCATCTGAAACATTTAAAAGAGCTCAGGAGACAAAACCCTATGGTTATCTTGTTAAACCGGTTGGAAGAAATGACCTTTACACAGCAATAGAAACAGCTTTTGACAAATTTCAGCTTGAACAGCGGCTGAAAGAAAATCAGGATTGTTATGAGGCAATATTCGATCAGGCTACCGACCCTATTCTGCTCATTGATCCTGAAAACGGTTATATAATGAAATGCAATTCAATAGCAAAAAAATATATTTCCTCCACAATAGATCCTCTTGAATTGTCAATCTTTGAAATAGGCCTGGGTCTTCCTGACAGCACAATAAAAAAAATAATTGAAAACCTCGCTCCAGGAGAATCAACGCTTATTGAAACTAAAAGAGTTTGTAAATCCGGAGAGATACAGGATATTACCATCAATGCCAGAAAAATTATACTTAATGGCAGAAACTATATACAGACAATGATCAGAGATATTTCCGGTTGGAAAAAAGCTGATCAGGCACTCAGGATCAGTGAAGAACGTCTCAACCTCGCTATAGAATCCACAGGTACAGGACTATGGGAAGAAAATTTTATTACAGGTGAAATTTTCTTTAACGCCCAGGTTTACACAATGCTCGGTTATGCGCCATATCAGTTTGAGCCTACCTACGAAAACTGGCTTCCTCTTGTTCATCCTGAAGACAGAAATGTAGTTACAAAGAAATATAAACAATACAGAAAAGAATTAGTCGATTCATATGAAGTTGAATTAAGGCTGAAAGCTATTGACGGAAGATGGAAATGGTTTCTGGCACGGGGGAAAATTATTTCAAGAGACAGCAATGGGAAACCTGAAAAAATAATCGGTACCAATGTAGATATTACCGAAAAAAAGAATTTTGAAATGAAACTGTCTCAAAGCGAAAAAAGACTCAATTTTGCGCTAAAGGGTGGAAACCTGGGATGGTTCGATATTGACGTACAGGCAGGGGAAGCCATTGTAAACAAAAAAACATCGGAAATAGCAGGATATTCCGATCAGCTGCTGCATGATTATGATTTCATAGTGAATAATATTATTCATCCGGAAGACAAAAATTTTTTTTTAACAGAGAGCGACAAATGCAGAAAGGGATTAACATCAGATTTAAATTGTGAACTCAGAATTTTAACACCTGATGGAGGTCTTAAATGGATTCAGGTTTCAAGTATGGTTGTAGAAAGGGCTATTGATGGTGAACCACTCAGATCAGCCGGAACCGTCTTTGATATAACAGAAAGGAAAAAAGCAGAAATTGCCCGTAATGATATTTTCCTCCGGTACAGAATACTCCTGGAAAATGTAAGTGATATAATCTGGATATACGAAATTGAGACCAACGTTATTACATACATAAGTCCGTCAGTAACAGCCGTTTGCGGTTACACACCCAATGAATTACTCCTCCAGCCTCTTGAAAAATGGATTACCCTTGAATCAATTCAGGATGCAATGAACATGCTTGAGAAGGAATTGAACATTGATAATGATTCGAATCCAGAAAGAATTACAACAATGGAAATTGCTCTTATATGTTCGAATAACAAGATTAAACTTACAGAAGGTACCATGAAATTTTTAAGGGATGATTCGGGAAACCCCGTATCAATTCTTGGTATCAACAGAGATATTACCGAACGAAAATATCAGGAGCTGTTACTCGCAGAGTCAGAGGATAAGTTTTCTAAAGCATTCCATTTAAATCCAAGCATGATGGCGATAGCAAAATTCCATAATGGACAACTGATTGACGTAAATGAAAGTTTTCTCGATGCAACCGGGTACACACGGGAAGATGTAATAGGAAGAGCAATATATGATATTGAATACTATGCAGATGAGAAAGAAAACAGTTTTATCCAAAGCCTGATTATAAAAAACGGAAGATGCAAAAATATCCTAATCAATATCAGAAACAGTTCAGGAGATATCCGCAATTGTGAATTCTCCGTAGAATCAATAGAACTCAAGGGAGAGCACTGCCTTCTCTTTGTTATTATGGATATAACCGAAAGGAAGAAAATTGAAGAAGCGTTGAGAACCAGCGAAGAAAAATACAGACTCCTTGCAGAAAATGTTACAGACCCAATCTGGATAATGGATATAGATACATTGAGAATTAATTATATAAGTCCTTCGATAAATAGAATTACCGGTAATCACCCGGAAAAAGTAATTGGCACTCATTTAAAGCGATGGCTTAATGAAAAAGATCTTGATTTCGCTGTAAACTTATTAAGGGAAGAATTGAAGAATGCTCATCATAAAAAACCTGAGGAGAGAAAAGCTGTCACACTTGAATTCAAGGTGATCTCATCAAAAGGAGAAGTTTTTTATACTGAGCAGACAATGAGTTTTCTGAGAGATTCAGATGACATCCCCGCTGGTGTTCTTGGAGTTTACAGGAATATAACAGAAAGAAAAAAAGCAGAGAAACAAATAAAGGAATCACTCAAAGAAAAAGAAATACTCCTTAAAGAAATACATCACAGAGTTAAAAATAATTTTCAGATAATAACGAGTCTGCTCAATCTACAGGAAAGCAAGATTAAAGACAAAACTGTACTTGCTCATTTTCGGGATTACGAAAACAGGATTCGGGCAATGGCTCTGATTCATGAAAAGCTGTATCAGTCTGATGACCTTGCAAGAATCAACTTTGGGGAATATATAAATCTCATGTCCAGGGAACTATATCATACATATTCATGCGACAGCGATAGAATTAGACTGGACATATCAGTGGACGATGTGATGCTTCAAATAAATCAGGCTATACCATGCGGAATGATTCTGAATGAGCTTCTCACTAATTCAATCAAATATGCATTTCCTGACAATGAGAAAGATGATTGTATAATAAAAGTTATACTGAAAAAAAATGAAAAAGAAATCAATCTGATCGTCAGTGATAATGGTATCGGACTGCCTGAAGAATTTGATATTTCAGAAACGGAATCACTGGGACTGAAACTTATATATATGTCAGCAAAAAATCAACTGAACGGCAGTGTAATTCTGGACAGATCGGCAGGTACAACCATGACCATATCTTTTCGGGAGATATGACCTCTTACCTTTGTTTTGGAGAAAGCATGTTTGAATAATAATCAATATCTTCTTTTTGTATGCACCTTATTTCTGCATTACTTTCTTCGACGAATCTGTTCTTTTTCAGAAAAGCCAGACCATTTTTAAATATTTTTTCGGGTTTCATCCCCTTAAAATACTTTCCTGACACAATAAATTGCCCTGTTTTTTCCTTCGCATCCTTTACACTTATTGAATAACCATTTTCAGCAATAATTCTGGAAACAATTGAATGGCTGAAAACCGGAGAATCTTCGATCCAAACATCCTTTACCAGCTCAGGTATTGTTTTTTCTCTGAATGATTCCCTGGTGAATTCAGACAAAAGTATTGGCTCGGAAAAATTAATACTTACCTTCTCCCTGAATTGTTTCATGGAAATTTTTTCATGATCCACCTGTCTGTTGGAATAGGATATTTCAACAGGAACGAGAACAATCTCAACTGTGTTTCTGAAGAGTGTTTCTGTCAGAATAGTGAAAAAGTCATCAGTTATGTTTAAAATCAGTCCGTCATTAGATGGTCTTAATTCAGGAAAATGAAGTATTGGAACACCATGTTTTAACATGATAGAGACATACTGACAAACGACCTCCGAATAAACAGGGTTTCTTAGTCTTTGAACATCGATAATATAACCGCCGGTATACCTGACAAGATGTTCATGCCACTTTTTCTTTATTGATCTTCTGTCAATAAAATATCTTGGAAATGGCAGGCCCTTAACATTCATACTATGTAAAAGCAGCAGAAAATCACTATAGGTTTTATATGTCGAAACATAGACAATATTTGCACTGTCTTTTATCTTTCTGACATTGTCGATTTTTCCGTTGACCGCAATTCCTTTATACCTTCCGGTCAGCCGGTAAAGAAGAATATTGAATTTCATGAACCTCAAGAAAAAGGGAGTAATCAGCTGATTAAAACGGTCAATAATATCCCTGGCATAAATTTTTGTTAATTCTGAAATTATTTTCTTATAGTTATTATTATTTATTTTACTTATCAGCTTTTCTTCTTTTTTAAACAGTCTGTCCTGATGTGTATTTTTCAGTTTAATCAACGAATTTTTCAACCCATCAACAATATCAACATTATAAAAATCCGCTGGTTGTCCTTTTTCTTTTGCCAGAATAAATTTATCGATTGTACCGCTGACAATCAGGTCATAGAATACATTTCCTTTGACTTTCTCGAGTCCTTTTTGTTTATCAGTGAGCTGAATTTTTGTATTGCTGTAAATTTCTCCGAACTTTTCAGGATTTTTAATAGTTTCAATCAGTAATGACGGGTCTTTTTTATTCAGAAGGACTTCATATAACGATCTGTATACTGGTATACTTATATTTTTTTCTTCGGCAAGTTCAATTAAAGGTTCAATTGCATATGCTCCCTCAGCAAGATAGTGAAGATCCTTGCTCATTTTTTCAATTACCGACGAGGGACGTACTTTGAGAAATATTCTGTCTCTTACAGAAAGGGTACTGCCTTTTTCGATTATCTGTCTTGCAATATCCTTTCCGAATCTTCTGTTTCTGCTATGATCGCTAAGAGCGGTTGCCACGAGGTCTCCAAGACCGGCAATATCAACAATTGTATCAATATTTGCATCCAATGCCTCACCCAGCCTGATCATCTCCTTTAGCGCTTCCGAGATAAGAGCTCCGGCAAGATTATCTCCGCAAAAAGGAAGTACACTAATCATTCCGGCAGCTATAGCAGCTGGATTCTTCAGGGTTGCGCCAACATCAGTGCCGATAATATCTTCGGTTTCTCTGCATTCGACATAATCTCCGTTTAAAAGTTCCCTGATAACCTTTCGGGAATACGAAGATCTGCCTGCAATATTGAGGCATGTATGAAATCTGTTTGATACTTCTTCTGCATGACTGGGACCATATATCGCAACTACCCTGTTTTTCTGCTCAGGCAGGGCTTTTTCAATGGTTTGAGAGATAGTACATATATCATGATTGATTTTACAGAAACCCTTTGAAAGATACCCAATCACAACTTCGCTATCAAGATACTTTCTAAGCTTCTGACAGGTTTCATATACGACTTTTGAAGGCGTGGCAATGAGTACAACTCCTGCATCGGCAACAGCATCCCTGAGATTACCTGAAGAGGTAATATTTTCAGGAAGGATTACACCGGGAAGGTAATCCTTGTTTTCATGAAATCGGTTTATGCTACTGCTGACGGATTTTTCAAGTGCCCACATCCTGACATTGATATCAGGATGTGTTTCTGCTATTGCTTTTGCAACAGAGGTCCCCCATGAACCTGCACCAATTATGGATATATTTTTTACTTTTTTTTGCATCTTCATTTTTCCCAACCTGCGGATTCTATTAGCTTAAGATTTCAAGGGAGGAAAAATACAGTCCCCAGCTGCCGGAAGCGGCTGGGGACTGTATTTTTCCTGTTATCCGGTTATAAATTAATCAGTAGCAACTTCCGGATTATATGTTACATATAATCCAGATAATCCTTAAGTTTTCTTGCCCTGGTAGGGTGTCTGAGTCTTCTAAGAGCTTTTGCTTCAATCTGTCTTATTCTTTCACGGGTAACCTTAAATACATAACCCACCTCTTCAAGAGTGTGAGAATATCCATCATCCAGACCAAATCTCATCCGGATGACCTTCTGCTCTCTTGCAGGAAGTGTGCTGAGAACTGATGAAATCTGTTCATGGAGCAGTCTGTATGCTGCTGTATTTGCAGGTGAATCAACATCCTTATCCTCGATAAAATCTCCAAGCAATGAATCCTCTTCCTCTCCAACAGGAGTCTCAAGGGATATTGGTTCTCTGGCAACATTCTTGACAGCCTTGACCCTTGACAGAGGCCAGCCAAGTCTGTCTGCAAGTTCTTCCGGGATAGGTTCTCTGCCAAATTCCTGTTGGAAAAGCCTTGTTTCTCTCATTACCTTGTTTATCTGTTCAATCATATGCACTGGGACACGGATTGTTCGCGCCTGATCAGATATCGCTCTGGTAATGGCCTGACGAATCCACCATGTTGCATAAGTAGAAAATTTATAGCCTTTTCTGTATTCAAATTTATCAACAGCCTTTATAAGGCCGATATTTCCTTCCTGGATTAAATCAAAAAAATGCATTCCCCGGTTTGCATATTTTTTAGCAATAGATACAACAAGTCTGAGGTTGGCATTGATCAATTCCTGCTTCGCTTCAGAGATTATCTCCCTGCCTTTTGAAATCTGTTTGCCCCAGTGAAGAATGTCATCAGCAGTCGATCCGGCTTCCTGTTCGATTCTTCTGATTTTCCTTTCGTTGTTCCTAATATCCTTTACAATTTCGAGAAGGTCATCTGCATCCCTTAGGTCAAGCTGATCAACTATATCTGCAATATCCTCACCCTTTTCAGCTTTTCTTGCATGGTGCTTAAGTTCTTTTATTTCCATCTCGAATCGGTCTTCAATTGAAGTAAAAAAACCATATGTTTCATTTATTCTGGAAACCATAGACTGGATTTTATTCGAGAGTTTGGATATTTCATTTTCGTTTATGCCGATTTCTTCGACAAAATTATGAATCTTTTTTTGAGTCTCATCAATTTCTCTGGTGATTTTTTCTGTTTCATCAGGATTATTTTCAATCTTTTTGAGTTTATTATTAAGCTTTATAATTCTGTTATCTTCTTCAATAATCAGATCCATCTTTTCATTATATTTTTTTTCAAGCTGGGAGATATCTACAGAAGAAAAATAATAAAGACGATTAACTCTAACGACATCAGTAAGTTTAATTTTTCCGGTTTTTACCTTGGGATGGTTTTTTATTAAATCATTAACCAGAAGAGATGAGTTGATTACGGCTTTTTCAATAAGGATTTCACCTTCTTCGATTCTTTTTGCAAGGTCAACTTCCTGGTCTCCTGAAAGCAGAGAAACTCTTCCGATTTCTTTGAGATAGAGACGTATAGGATCATCAGCTGATGAAGTTTCACCAGTTGATGATGCAGCTTTTTTAGAAGAAGCTGCTTTTTTCTTTGGCTGGGTTTGTGTTGCAGCAAGCTTCCTGGTAGATTCTTCAACAACATCTATACCCATTTGATTCAGAAGGATGAAAATCTCATCGATCTTTTCCGAGTTAAGAAGCTTATCCGGGATAATTTCATTGATCTCATCATAAGTCACTTCCCCATTTGTTTTTCCAAGATCGATAAGCTTTTTTACTTCTGTAATATTTTCCAGTACTAAATCATTTTTGCTCATAAGTTTTCTATTACCCCTGAATATTTTATATCTTGTATGCATTTCCCAAAAAAGCCGGTTTATTGCTGGATAGTACAGCCGGAAGAGAACATCCAAAATTTATTTTTGTCGAAGTTCTTTTCCCTTTTTTGACAGCTATCTTTGAAAACATACTGAATTTTCAATCAAAACTGATGCTTAATAATTTTAAATTTTATTATAAATATAATGATTGAGTTTTTCCTTTTCTCTTCTTAAAATTTCAATTTCAGATAAATATTGATTCATATTGCTACTGTCCTGTTTCATCTTTGATGCATAGATACTGATTTTAGAATCGATTCTGTGAATTTTGAGATTTATATAGATTTCAGTGTACGCATTTTGATGATTCTCAGTACTGAATTCCGTGTTCACTGCTCTGTTAAAAAAATCAAGTTCTTCACCCTCAAGCCTGTCATACATCATATCAATTTTAAATGAACCTTCTGAATAATACAGCTCTGTCAGATGTTTAAATATTATCCTTAGTGTTTTGTCAGTGATTTCAGATTCATTATAATCAATACACGCCTTTTCAATAAGAACAGGATAATGAATAAGAAGCACAACCAGATCTTTGTAACTCCGGGTTTCGAAGTCCATTTCATCGTTTTTTGAGTCGTTTTTCCCGGATAAATGTTGAATTTTATTTTTTGAACAATAATTATTGAAATCAATCCTCAAAGTATTCTCATCAATATCAAGTTCATTACTCAGGTTCCTGATATAATCATTTTTTTCTGTTTCAAATTCCAGACTTTTGAGAATTTCAAATAGATTAACAAGAGTATTGATTTTACCAAGAGAATTTTTTTTTGCCAGTATTCTCTTTATCCTGAAATCAACCGGGTTCAGGGCTGAATCTACAATGGCCATGAATCCTCTGATTCCCTTTTCAAGTATATAATCAAAAGGATCTCCCTCAGGGAGAACTGCAATCCTGATTATAATGTTAATATCTCTGACAACTTCAAGAGATCGGAATGCAGCATTGATGCCAGCAGAATCTGCATCAAACAGAATGATCACCTCTGAGCATATATAAGACAATGCCCTTAGCTGACTCTCCGTAAGAGCGGTACCAAGAGGAGCAACTACATTTTTAATTCCCTCCTGATGACAACCGATTACATCAAGATAACCTTCAACAATTATTGCTCTGTTAAGGTCTTTAATATGACTATATGCCGAATCTATTCCATATAATTCATTTCTTTTTTTAAATACCTGAGATTCAGATGAATTGATATATTTGGGATTAGTGTCATCAATAGATCTTCCGCCAAATGCAATTACCTGCCCTCTTTTGTCAAAAATCGGGAATATCACCCTGTTTCTAAAGCGATCATAAAATTGAAACTGTTTTTTTTTGCTTCTGCTTATCAAACCAATACTTTCAGCCTGTTCAAGATCGGCTTTATGCTTTTTTAAACTTTCAAAAAGTCTGCTCCATGCATCAGGAGCAAAGCCCAGTTTAAAATTATCGATACTTTCGTTTTTTACGCCTCTTTTAAGAAGATAATCCCTGCCGGCCTTTCCGGATGTTGAATCGATATAAGCATGATAATATTTCATTGCATAATTATTAAGGCGGTTTATTGCTGAAATTCCGGAATCTTCCTGTTTTGATGATATTTCTACATTAATTCCCGCTATCTGGGCGACATGCAGAACACTCTCCGGGAAATCAATACGTTCAATTTTTGAAATAAAAGAAAATACATTTCCTCCAGCATGACAGCCAAAGCAATAAAATATTTGCTTTTCGGAAGATACTGTAAAAGAAGGTGTTTTTTCTCTATGAAAAGGGCATAATCCTATATAGTTCTTCCCTTTTTTCTTGAGATCAGGTACATAGTTTTTAATAATATCTTCAATATGCACTTTTTCTCTGACAAGATCTATAGTCTCTTTAGGTATATACAACTCTGTTTTAAGCCTGTTCTAAAAGTATGATGTTATAACAATTATTTTGTGGAATGAGAAGCAAAATTTGTATACTTCTACAATTAACAAAAAAAATCATCTCTTGTCAAGACCAGCGAGTGTTTTTTTTCGCATTTAGCATATAATTGAAGTCTCTTTTTACTATTACATGAAAATCTTTTGCCCTAAGCAGTATTCAGGAGAAAATACTGGTAAATTTTTCAAAAATGAGACACATTCCCCAATTTTATGTTTAAGATTATTTTGAACAACAAAAATTATTATTAACCGTTTTTTTTAACTGGACGATATTAAAAAAAATATTGTTTTTGTCTTTGTTCAGCCTGGTATTATTTACTGTACAGAGTCGTCCTCAATGAAAACTATTAAATCATCAATATGGAGAAATAATGAAGAAAGTATACTCAATCATTGCTATACTCTGCTTACTCTTTGCAGCAGAATATTTCAGAAGTTCTGTTCTTACTGCCCAGAGCAATACTGAAGTCAAACAAGAGGAAAGTTCAACCAACTCCTCTTATATATTTCCAAAATTTTATAAGGGAATTTATCTGAATGTTGGATCAGCAAGAAATATTTCCAAATTAAAAAAATTCGTGAATGATGCCCAAAATTCATCAATCAATACTTTTGTTCTGGATGTCCAGAGTTCCCGCTACAAAAAGTGCATTGTTCCTTCAGAAAATGTAAAATACCTGAAAGACAACCGAATACATCCGATTGCCAGAATCGTGGTTTTCCCTGCCGGATTGAAGTACTATCCAATACCGGAAAATGTAATTCTGGATAAACTCGATATAGCAGAAAGTGCATGTAAAGCCGGTTTTCATGAAATTCAGTTTGATTACATACGTTTCAATGATTCCAGCGCTCTTAGGCATATTTCAAAAAATCAAAGATATCAAATTGTTGAAGGATTCCTTGACCGTGCAAAAAAACATCTTAAAAAGTATGATGTCAAAATTGCAGCTGATGTATTCGGAAGAATACCACTTAACAGAAGCGATATAATAGGTCAACGGATGGAAGGGCTTGACAAGGTAGTGGATTTGATTTGTCCGATGGCATACCCATCTCATTACTGGACTAACAAGCTTCGAAATAATCCTTATCATACAGTTTATATCACTTCACACAGCGCAAAAAAGAGAACCCAAAACGCTGAGATAGTAACCTACATTCAGGCTTTTAAATGGAAAATGCCAAGAACCATGACATTCACAAAGTATATTCAGGATCAGATAAAAGCAGTGCATGATTCAAAAATAAAGGGATTCATTCTATGGAATGCAAGACAGGATTACTTCGTACCCATGAAAGCTGCTAAAAACTTCTATGAACAGAATTCAAAAATCACAGAGCTTGAATCGGGAAAGCAGAAGGATATTATGTAATAACCGTTCCTCCTCCTCCACCCCAGGAGGAGGATTACAATCCGTTAGTCGACCTGATTTATTACAAATCCGGTCTTTTTTCTGCCTGAAGTTGTCATCTCAACTTCACAAAATTTTCCTTTGATTATTTCAAAATAAATATAATTTGGTCCGGGCTGATCAATATTATTGAGCTTGATATATATTTTTTTTCTCTCATCGAGAACCCACTTTTCAATACTCAAAAGGTGTTTTCCATACTCGAGATTGCCTTTAAATATTTTTTTCTGAGATTCAAGCCCTGTCGTTGTCCTTTCACTCCGAATCTTGTCTATCAACAGTCTATAGAAACACCTTCTGTCGTTATCAGGATTATCAATCACTGCATTATAACCGGTAAATCTAAAATTATATTGAGCACTGTCCTTCTTATCCTGGATGCCGGAGCATCCTGAAGCAATGCATAAAATTATCGTCAATATGATATTCCTGCTCATTTTTCTTCCCCGATTTTTATGGTATACGAACTGTCAAAATCATCTTTTACAGACTTTATAATGATATACCCTTTTTTTTCTATCATTTCAGTTATTTTCAATTCGGTATCTGAATTGATTTCTTTTCTTTTAATGGTATAACCATGAGGATCAGTTACTGAAACCTGAAGTCTGGCCTTTCCGGTAACGTTCATGGTTAATTTAATTTTTGTGCTTTCCGGATAATCAAGCAGGTAATAATCAAGATCACCAGCAGAATTTACATAACCGGTTATTATATTTTTTTCTATTTTGATTGCTTTCTTCAGCACATTATTGTCTTCTTTTTCATACTGTACATTTTTCAGCCTGTTAAAACCTGACACAGTAAGAATATAATCCTGATCAGCACAGTAGTCTCCTGAAGGAGAAATTACCTGGATATAAATATGCCCGGATTCTGTTATACACGGGCATATCTCCACACCACCCCTTCCTGTATTGTTTACAAAAGCAAGTGTCTCTTTTTTTGAATTCAGAACCTTGAGAGCACAATCAATATTTCCGGGAGGAACGAGTTTGATTCTTATACATGAATCCGTTGTATTGTTTTTCCAAAGAAAATAATCAGTATCATCAGGAGATGAAATTTTGCCGCCTATTGTGTCGAATCCCATATTATTTGCTTCAGAGATTGAATTGTTAAGCTCCAGTTCGAATGACGAATCAGGATTTCTCGTCTGGATCGAAATCTCATACGGTTCTTCCGTATTGGCTGTATAATCGGCAGCAACCATAATGTATAATTTCTGTTTACCCCTGACACCAATACCCTGTATTGATTCCCCTGAACCAGCCGGATTACCGTCTGATTTCATCATCAGGTTACCGGTTTCATCATAGAGTTCAAGTATTGAATTAACACCCTTGACTCCGGATAATTTCACATCCAGTGCCTTTATATTTTCACCTGTTGTTTCATCCACTGGATCTACTTCAAAAGAAAACCAGTCCTCTTCCCTGTATTTTCCCTCAGGATTCGTATTCAGACGATTATATGCCGGAGAGAAATATCCCGTATAACGGTCATCCGGTTTTACAGGCGTAGCGTCAGCTCTGGAGTCGTTGGGTTCGAATTCTTCAATAAATGGATCTCTTGATTTTACGGACAGAATATACGGTGTTTCGACATTTCCTTTTCTGATATCACGGTCTCCATGTGAAACAGATATATAGTATATTCCGGCCCGGGCCATGAAATTGACAATTCTTTCAGGTGATGATTTTCTTGTATCATCAATCAGCTTTTTTAAAACCGGCCTGTTCTGATTTTCCCATATTTGAATACAGTGATTGATTCCTTTAATACCTGTTATTGAAACATCCAGAATCATATCACCGGTGATATTTAATCTATAGAAATCCCTGTCATCCCTGCTTTCCAGGAAACCTTCAACAGAAGTATTGAGTTGCATTTCGTTCGCTGCCGAAAATGAATTGTTAGGTTCTTTTTCTGTTTTGATTTTATCCTTACATGATAAAATCAAAACCGGCAAAAGAAACAGAACAATAAATTTATTTCTCATAAATAACTCCAGGATCTGCTTTGTTGTATTTCAGCCACCGCCTTTCTTCTCTTGCAAGAATTGTCCCGAACCTGGGAGCCTCGTTTATTCTGATATTCATAAGCCATTCATATGCAGGATGGATAAAGCTTTTTTCCACCGCCCACAGAAAGAGGCCTTTCCCTTTAAGGATTTCACCCTCTTCCCCGTAAATTGAATCGCCAAGTACCGGGTGTCCGATTGAAGACATATGCCTTCTCAACTGATGCATCCTTCCGCTTACGGGCCACAAATCGACAAGAGTAAGATATTCATTCCTGAGAGACGGAACTGTTTTCAATGTACAATAATACGTTAGTGAGGCCCGGCCGTCAAGTTTTTCATCAACACGACCATCCCCTGTAAGCTTTCCCATCAAAACAGCCCTGTATCTCTTTCCTACTACTCTTGAATGGAACTGTTCTGAAAGAGATGCCAGAGCAGACCTTGTTTTTGCGATCAAGAGAAGCCCGCCGGTTGATGAATCGAGCCTGTGAACCGGCAGCGGATAATCCAGAGTATCTTTCTCATATGATTCAGAAAGATTGTAGGGAAGAGCATTTTCGATTGTTTTGAACCTGTTACCGTTCACCGGATACCCGGGAGGTTTCTCTACAACAGCAAGATGTGAATCCTCATATACAACCCTTATTTCGAGTTCAAAAATTTTCTTTTTTTCATGATGAGAATAAACAGTAATCTCACTGCCTGTTTTAACTCTTACAAACGGATCAACTTTTTTATTGTCTAAAAGGATATCTCCTCTTTTTATGGCTTTTCTTATACTCTTCATTGTCGAAAAAACAGCTGATTTGCCAAGGACATATTCATCAATCCTTGAGTTATCGGGATCTTCTGCAATAAACCGTTCTCTTTCTATTGTGTTATTCATGTCTTCATTCATTCTGATTATCCCTGATTTAAAAAAGTTTCAGTTGTCCATGGTCATCATTCATCTTCCTTGTTTCTCTTTTTTCACTGACAATAAGAGATTTCTCGATTTGCTTTAGAAATCGGCTTTTCTCCTGCACAAGGGTTCTGTTCCTGTAGTGACGCCTGTGAGAATAAGAAAGAAAAAGCTCTTCCTTCGTTCTTGTGATACCAACGTAAAGCAATCTTCTTTCTTCATCGATCTCCTCTTCGGAACGGGGACCAAAGAGAGTGAAAGGAAGAATTCCATCTTCGCAGCCGGGTATAAAAACAACAGGGAACTCCAGTCCTTTTGATGAATGAAGAGTCATCAGGGATACTGATTCTGAGTTATGCAGGTAATCGTCCGCTCCCCTGCGTAGTAGCATTGAATCAAAAAAGGCCCTGTAATTACTGCCGAATTCTGTGGAGTAATTTTTCAGCCTGAATCTTTCACTCTGTCCGGCTTCTGTCTGTTGCATAATTGAATCAAGGATTTCACTTACCGGGCAGCCCTTTATTACCATTTCTTTTGCTTTACTCAGGTTCAGTCCGATTTCCTCAGTGATTTTTTTCCCGGCAATTATTTTTTTTAAACATGAAATTACATCCCGGTATGGATTGAAAAGAAAAAAAGGATCTGTGTTTACAATCTGATATGATATTCCGTGATCATTGAATGCGTTTATAAAAGATTCAAACATAAATGCTGAACGGCACAAAACTGCAAAATCTGAAAAGCTTCTGTCGTTTTCAGCCATACCATCTGAAATGCCGCTGTCCCTTGAGAAACTTCTCACTCCACCAATCATTTTTTCAATAGATTCGGCAATCCAGTCTGCCTCACTTCGGTCAGTCTCATTTTCACGAACATGAATCTTTAGTCCTGCATCATCGGCAATCAACCTGTTCTCTCTGCCCAGTACGCGACTGCCGGCCTGCATCACTGTGTCAGGGCACCGGTAGCCTCTTTCAAGCGAAATAAGCACATGATCAGGATAGTCTGACTTAAACTGATCCATGAATCGGTTTTCAGCTCCCCTGAAACCATAGATTGCCTGATCAGGATCTCCGATGACAAAAAGATCAGGAGATGAAGAGTTTGCTGTGAGTTTCAGCAATTCGTACTGAATTCGGTTAATATCCTGAAACTCGTCAACCAGGATTTTTCTGTATCTGTCTGAAACAGTTTTTCGGACAGATTCATCCTGCATGAAAAGATAGGGCAGATATACAAGATCATTAAGATCAACCAGATTTTTCTCTTTAAGAATATCGTTATATGAAACAACAAACGGTTTCATGTCTTCTGGAATATCCTTGAGGTTCTTGAAATCTTCTATCGATCTGGATATTTGTCGTTTTTTCTGCCTGTTTTCAGAAAGCATTAGAATAATTTCATCAGTATCATCCTCATCCGCTATTGAGAATCCTTCCGAAAAACCATACAGTTCACAGTATTCCTTCAGTATTGAAAGGCCAAAAGAATGGAATGTAGATACATTTACATTTTCTACAGATGATTTTTTAAGTCTTTCTCTTATCTCGTTAGCCGCCCTGTTTGAGAATGTCAGGGCCAGTATATATTCGGATGAAACCTCTGAACTCAACCTTTTTATTCTTTCAGTCAATACGCGGGTTTTACCCGATCCCGGACCTGCAATAACAATACACGGTCTTTGGTCATGACAGATCCCCTCTCTCTGTTTTTCATTATATTCCGAACTGAAAGGAACATGACCCGGGACTGTCCGTTTAATTTCGATTAGCTTTGAAGAACCCGACCCGGCTACAAGATTTTTAAACTCGTTTATATCGAATCTTACTGATGTTGAATAAGTACGTTGGTTGAAATCATTAACTTTCGAAAAAAGAGACCTTCCGCTTAATTCCTTCGTTTCCTCCTTGTTAAAAAGTCTGACTCTTCCGAATTCGCCATCGTACCCTTCTTCTATAATAACGTTGCCACTCCGCAATCTGCTGACAGCTTCCCCGAAAATTTCTCCTCCGTTGTGCCTTATCTCATCGATCTTTTCTTCGAGAAGAATATCGAATTCAGGTCCGATAGAATTGATAAGTTTAAAATATTCATTCTGAACCTTTTTCGATTTGCTGTTTTTCACCTGAAAAATTTCAGCAAGGATATCCGACATCTGGGTTATTGAATGAAACGTTTGTTTCATTTTCGGTATTTCATCATACGAACGGTCAGCCAATTCAGCTATTCTGTACAGAACACCTTTCGTAACCGGTTTCCCGCAGACTGGACATATGCCATTGTTTTTTACTGTCTGGAGAGGATTCCAGCAGGTGCTGCATTTTCGGTGACCGTCATAATGATACTTTCCTTCCTGGGGAAAAAATTCTATTGTGCCTTCGAATCCTTCATTATTCTTGAGGGAATTAAAAATTCCTTCATAGGTTTTATCAGTGTTAAAAAGATTTGCTTCTCTGCCAAGTTTTTCCGGAGAATGAGCGTCTGAATTCGATACGAGTCTGAACCTGTCCAGAAAGCTGCATGTCCAGTTCATTGGCGGATCAGTGGACAATCCTGTTTCAACTGCAAAAATATACTCTGTAAGGTCTTCATAACATTCCTCTACAGAATCGAATCCGGATTTAGAACCCAAAACAGAGAACCAGGGGGTCCATATATGAGCTGGAATCAAAAAAGATATGTCATTTGTTTCAAGCAGCATTTCAAGAAGAAGTTTTGAATCCAGACCGAGTATGGGCCTGCCGTCAGATTCTATATTACCTATTTCGTTCAATTTTGTCTGAAGTTTCAATACAGATTCAAAGTCCGGGAAAACACATACATTGTGAACCTTACGGGTAGCTCCGTTTTTCTTGTAAATATTGCTGATCTCAGCTGTTAGCATAAAAAATACAGACCTGAACTTATCCTTTGAATCAAGCAATCTTGATTCAGGGAGACGACACTCTTCCTTGAGTTTATACAACCCGCCTTCGGCCGGTTCAAGTTTCTCAGACAATTCATTCAGCCAGCCGGGATGAATACAGTCCCCAGTTCCAATGACATCTATTCCCTTGAGTCTGGCCCAGTATTCGAGATATTCAGGAATAAGAAATCTGCTCGTGGCAATAGAAAATCTTGAATGAATATGGAAATCAGCGATAAATTTCAAAACTCCTCCGGTATGAATATTATAACGGATCCGAACAGTGAAGAGATAGCGGAAACCGTTAAAAATTATAATGCAATACATTTTTAGGATATGATAAAAATAAATACTTGATTTAGAAAAATTTTTTTCATAATATCTTTGAAATATAAAAAATATCTTAACGATAAAAATTAACCTAAAACTATAAACCAGGTTCCCTGGATGCATTTTCAATGTCTCAATCGGAGGGATTAGAAATAATGATTTAACATTCTGTTTTAAGAGTTTTTTAATGGATGAATACCAATAATTTTATCACTGGAGTAATTTATGAAACTGAGTGCAAAAAAAATTTCCTTCAACTTTAAGAAGAACGATGTTATTGCCCTTTTTATGAGTGACAGTTCTTTAAAGGGAAAATCAGGCTTGCTGCCTGGAGAATTTTCATATATTTCCGACAATGTTGACCTGGACTATTTCAAAGCAACAAAAGACGAAATATTCTTTCTTCCTTTTATCGAAAGGCCCGGAATTATCCTTTGCGGTCTTGGAAAAATCGAAGAAATAACCACTGATATACTCCGAAGTTCCGCTTCTTCGGTTTCAACGACCTGCATTGATAAAGGCATTAAAGTACTGAATGCTTTCATACCGGAAATTGAATCTATAGATGAAGCAGAAGTTCTCAGAGCAATATCCGAAGGACTGATTCTTGGGAATTACAGCTTTGACAAATATAAGTCAAAAGATAATACAGATAAAAAAACACTTATAGAAAAAGCATTTTTATTCTGCCAGACAAAAGGCGCAGGAGATATTGTAACAGAGGCTGAAGTTACGGCCAATTCAGTACTCCAGTGCAGGAATCTGGTCAATGATACAAGTGAAAATTCGAATCCTTCCAAAATAGTATCTGAAGCAAAAAAAATTGCCAAGCTCGATCGCGTCACCTGCAAGGTGCTGGGCAAGGATGATATAGAAAAACTCGGAATGGGACTTCTTCATGCAGTGAATAAAGGCAGCTCAATACCTCCTCAACTTGTTGTTTTGAAATATGCCGGGAACCCTGCTTCAGACAAGAATATCACTATTGTTGGGAAAGGTATCACCTTTGATTCAGGAGGGCTCAACCTAAAGACTTCCGGACATATTGAAACAATGAGAATGGATATGGCCGGGGCAGCTGCCGCCCTTTACACTCTGAAAGCAGTTGCAGAACTCAAGCTTGCAAAAAATGTAAATGTTGTAATGCCTCTTACTGAGAACATGCTCAGTAATGAATCCTACAGACCCGGGGATGTATTCAAGGCATTCAATGGTAAAACAGTTGAAGTCGGGAACACTGATGCGGAAGGCAGACTTATACTTGCTGACGCCCTTTCATATTCAGTAAAAGAACTTCAGCCAGACTGTATTCTTGACATAGCCACTCTTACTGGCGCGTGTGTAGCTACCTTTGGTGAACACGTTGCAGGAATGCTTGCAAACAACGATAAACTTTCAGAGGTTCTTGAAAAGGCATCTATACTCACAGGTGAAAAGATATGGAGACTTCCTCTTCTGAGTGTCTATGAAGAAGCTTTAAAATCCGACATTGCTGATCTCAACAATATTTCATCAGATAAAAATTCAGGAACAATAACCGCTGCTGCATTTTTGAAGAATTTTGTGGATGATTGCAAATGGGCACATCTTGATATTGCCGGAACTGCCTGGTTTTCCAAAAAAAGATCCTATACGCCAAAAAATGCAACAGGTTTTGGTGTAAGACTCCTCATCGAAACCATAAAGAACTGGTCAGATAAATAAACACAAAAAAACAGGATGTCATTCATCCTGTTTTTTTATTTCTTATCAAAAATTTTGCTGATAATTTACAGATAATGATTATGATATAGACATGTCAAAGCATCTTTTCAAATCAAGAATTCTGACCTTATTGGCAATTACATTCTTTTTCTGTCTGTTTATTATTTCAGTACAGAACGTAATACCAGCATCTCCTATCTTCACTCCGGAAGAACAAAAATGGATTGCCAAAAACACCGGGGAAATAACACTCGCACCTGACCCTTTCTGGGCTCCAATCGAATTCTTTGATAATGAAGGTAACTACCATGGAATTGCTGCTGATTATATAAAACTTATAGAAAAACGCTCCGGTCTTAAATTTAAAATAGTCAGGCTCGAAGGCTGGGATTCAATAGTCAAAGCTTTAAGAAGAGGCAGCATAGATGCTGTTGGTGGTATCCATGTTTCAAGAAAACGGAAAGATTTTGTTAACTTCAGTAAGCCCTATATAAAAATTCCCAATTCTATCATAGTGAACAGAACTGACCCGGGGAACTATACACTCAAGGATTTAAAAGGAAAAAGGGTTGCCATTGTCAAAGGCTATTTCCTCACAGATCATATAAGGAAACACTATACCGGCATAAAACTCATTGAAGTACCGGATGAAGGAACCGGACTCAGTATGATTGCCTTTAATAATATTGATGCAATGATCGTTGATATTATATCTGCATCCTATCATCTTGAAAAAACAGGAATAACGAATCTAAGAATTGCCGGAGATACCGGTTATGATTACATCCTCAGCATCGGCACACGAAAAGGGATTCCGATTCTGATCAATATAATCAACAAAACCCTTGGCACGATCAGTCAAAGAGAAAAAGAAAATATCTATGAAAAATGGGTTCATCTTGAACATACCTTTTTTCTTTTCAGTGAAGATTTCAGATTTATCACCATCGGAATCATCCTTACAATTTTTGCATTGGCTGCTGTCATTCTCGGATGGAATTTAACTTTACGAAGAAAAATAGAACTTAAAACCGAAGAAATCAAAAAAGAACTGGCTGATAAAACACGGGCTCAAAGTGCGCTTTCCGAAAGTGAAAAAAAATACCGTCTTCTTGTTGAGACATCACAGGACCTCATATGGGCAATGAATCCTTCTTTCGAATGGACTTATGTGAATTCCGCCTGCATGTCAATTTACGGATTTTCACCCGAAGAAATGATAGGCAAAAAAGTAAGAGATTTTACTCATCCGGATTATATTGAAGATTACAGAATGAATATGAAAAAAATGATCAGCGAAGGAAGAAAAAACATAAACAAGTTTGAAACCATTCACATTGGCAAAAATAAAAAGCCGATCAATCTTTTATTCAATACTGTGATTTTGTGGGATAAGAATTCAAATATAGAAGGATACCTTGGGACTGCATCTGATATTTCCGAAAGAGTAAACATGATAAACACTCTGAAAGAAAACGAAAGAATGCTATCTACTCTGATGAGTAATCTTCCGGGTATTGTTTACAGAAGCCTCTATAATCAAAACTGGACCATGATATTCCTTAATGAAGGATTCAGAAAGTTAACCGGATTCGAACCTGATGATTTCATCAATGACAGAGATTCATCTTTTGCGCAACTTATTCATCCTGATGAAAGAGAAAGGATATGGCTTTCGGTTACTGAAGCAGTCAACAGCAATAATCCTTTTGAAATTATATATAGATTGAGAAAAAAGAATAATCAATACATGTGGGTCTGGGAAAAAGGAAGAGCTGTTTATAAAAACGGTAATTTTGAATTTATAGAAGGAATAATTGAAGATATTACATCACTGAAAAATGCTGAAGATGATATAAGAAAACTTAACCTTGGGCTGGAACAGAGGGTTGCAGAAAGAACATATGAACTCAAAAAATCTCTTGAAGATCTTAAGGCAGCCCAAAAACAACTTATTGAGTCAGAAAAAATGGCAGCCCTTGGCAGTCTTGTTGCCGGGGTTGCCCATGAAATCAATACCCCGGTAGGTATTGGAGTTACTGCCGCTTCATATCTCAGAGAAAAAACAGCTGAGATTCAAAATATTCTGAAAGTTCAAAAACCTGATGATGTTCAGTTAAAAAAATATTTCACTATTGCCGAAGAGTCTACAAATGTTGTTTTAAACAATCTTTCAAGAGCATCTGACCTTATCGGAAGCTTTAAGCAAATTGCAGTGGATAATGCCAATGAAAACAGGATGCGTAAATTCAATCTTAAGGAATACCTCAGCGAAATAATACTCAATCTGAAACATGAGTTGAAAAAAAATCATATATCTCTTGAATATCAATGTCCTGGTGATATTATTCTTGATAATTATCCCGGAATATTTTCCCAGATTTTCACCAACCTTATAATGAATTCAATGATACATGCATTTAATGGACAAAGCCAAAGGGAAATCAAAATTGATGTTTCCAGAAACGGCAGTGAACTTCTCATTGATTACAGGGATAATGGCAGAGGAATACCCGAGGAGAATATTGACAGAATATTTGATCCGTTTTTCTCTACCAGAGAGGACGAGGGAGGTACCGGACTGGGGCTCAATATCGTTTATAATCTTGTTAACTACAAGCTCAATGGCAATATTCAATGTTATTCCAGGGAAAATGAAGGCACAGGATTCCAGATTAAACTTCAAAATATAACTGTTCAATGAACATAGTCTGAAATAACATCGACTATCTTTTCAAAATCCTTTGATTTATCAAAAAAATAGTCAGCCCCCAGTTCAAAGCATTTTTTCCTGTATTGTGGATATGAATAATTGGTCAGCATTATTATCTTCGAGTCTGGTAATTCATTTTTGATTTCTGTTAATATATCTATTCCGCTGCCGCCGTTCAGTCTTATATCCAGAATAATTATATCCGGTTTTCTCTCTTTAATTTCTTCAATTGATTCACTCACAAAACCGGAGAATCCTGAAATCTCGACATGCTCAAGAGGTGAAATCATCGACAGGATTCTTCCCCGGATAATCGCGGAGTCTTCAACTATATACAATTTCATACAAATACCCTGTTTCTCATAATAAACCTATCTTAGAAGAAGGTATTGATTTATACCAATAAAAACCGATAGGACTATACCTGTTTTTTGTGTAAAAAAAAGAGAAGGTATTCATAGGAAAAAACAACAATATAACGTAAGAAAAGTCCTACATGGAGAACTTATGGAATATATAAAAAAAATTATTCCAGAAGATCATTCTCTATTGCATATCTGGTAAGTTCTGAATTGTTTTTCATATCCATTTTATTGAGGATTCTTCTTCTGTATGTACTGATGGTTTTCACGCTGAGAAACATCTCCCCTGCTATTTCTGTTACAGTCTTACCGGAAGCTATGCTGAAAAAAACCTGATACTCCCTGTCTGTAAGGTATTCGTGAGGAACAGACCCTGTATCTCTAAGCAGATTATCTGCAAGTTTTTCAGCAAGAGTGGAGCTGATGAACTTGCCTCCGGAGTGAACCTTTTTTATTGCTTCGATCAATTTATCTGATGCAGCTTCCTTGGTTAGATAACCTGATGCTCCTGCCTTGATTGTCCTT
>CAZEJW010000011.1:0-54042 GCA_964512685.1 uncultured Leptospirales bacterium
GTTTTGTGCACGCATAGGCGGAGACGAGTTTGTAGTAATTATTGAAAATGCAAAAGAAACGGAAGTCGCCCAAAAAGTACAGGAATTTAGAAACAAGCTAGAGAACAATAAAACTTTGGAGATAAAAATCAGCGCCTCTGTAGGATACTCCATGGTTAATGAAGAACGAAACTTGATGAGTGCATTTAAAAAAGCTGAAAATATAATGTATCACATAAAGCTTGGTGCACGTTCTTCAAGGAAAAACCGCTCGATGGAAGCTTTATTGACTGCTTTGCATGACTATACTGGAGAATCCGAAAGGCATTGTCATAGGGTGGGCTATATTTGTCAGCAAATACTTCCAATGCTCGGCTATAACAGAAAAGTAGAACAAGATGCGATGAAGACTATCGGACAGTTGCATGATATAGGAAAGCTGTCAATCCCACAGAGTATTTTGCAGAAAAGAGATACATTAACAGAAGAAGAATGGGTTGAACTAAAACAACATAGTGAAGAAAGCTATAAGATTGTATGCGGGCTTATAGATGATAAGGATATTGCAAACTCTATTTTATACCATCACGAACATTGGGATGGATCGGGATATCCCTATAGATTGAAAGGCGAGGATATACCTATATTCGCAAGAATACTATCCGTTGCAGACTCATATGACGCAATGCTTTCGGAAAGATTTTACCAGAAAAAGAAAACACACGAAGAAGCATGTGAGGAGCTTATAAGATGCTCGGGAACACAGTTTGATCCGACGATTGTTAAAGCCTTTTTAACAATATCTGAAGATAAACTGAAATATTAAAGCAATGGACTTTTTTTGATTGACATTACCAATATTAAAAATTATATTTATTATCTTGAGGAAATACTTGAACAAACCCGAAAGAATCATGGACTAAAAGTAAAACTCAAGACAGAAGTTAATGCTGAAAAACTCAAAAAAGGCAGATATGATGTCATAATAACGGCTTCAGGATCGAAGCAATTTATTCCTGATATTGCAGGAATCGAAAAAAACAATGTCGTGACTGCAATTGACCTTCTCCTCAATCCTGAGATATGTACTGATTCCAAAAAGATTATAATTACGGGCGCTGGTACAGTCGGCTGTGAAACGGCATATTTCCTTGCCCATGAACTAAAAAAGGAAGTAACGATTATTGAAAGGCTACCTGAAATAATGAAGGGTGTCTGTACAGCGAATCGCGGATTTCTCATTCATCACCTGGAGAAACTCGGGGTAAGCATTCTTAATTGTACATCGCTACAGGAGATAAAAGAAAGAAGTGTTATCGTTGAAAAAAATAAATCCGACAAAATTCCTGATCCTTTTAACACCTGGACTCCGCTTCTACCGGATAACATAGAAAATCCTTTTGCTTCATCAATCAGCAAAAAGACTTACCATGTGGAAATAGATACAGATCTGATAGTGATTGCCGCCGGCAGCAGAGAGGATGATTCACTGTATTATGAATGCCTGAAAGAAAATGCTGCTTTAGAAATAATCAATATTGGTGATTCTTTTTCTCCGGGAAAGGTATTCGAGGCAGTAACAGCGGGTTATATAACTGGAATTAAAATCTGACAGAAACCTCTGACTGCCTTAATGCAGTCAGAGGTTTCTCACATAAAATACCAGTTCCTTTTCGATAAAATCAACAAGCTCCTGTTTTGCCTTTGGCCTGTCTTCCTCTTTGAACCTGTTAATATACTCTCTTATATCCTTTTCCACTTCATCCTTAATAAGATGTATTGTTTTGTTCAGATAGTAACTTGCTGATTCATCAAAACCATTCATCACTCCTCCTTCAGGATAATCCGGGGATTACACCCGGCCAGCCTATAAGCCTGTATAATTAAAACCGTAGTATACTGTTTTATTCTTTAACGATCAAGGATTAATAATAAAAGGGATCAATGCTGAAGTAAATTCAAACATATCAATTAACAGGGATAGTATGTAGACATTTTTTTAAATTATGATATGAAAATAAAAATTTTATCAATAATAAAACATTCTTCAAAAATCTACTAAAAGAAAGAACACTTTGAAAACAGTTTATTACTTGATAAAAAAATCCGGATAAACATGATTTGTATTAACCACTATGGATAACAAATTTATTCAGTATTTATTCAAACAAATACTTTTTAAAAACAAGAGAGAACAATACTTCCCCTGCCTTAGGATGACAAAAGGTATAAAGCACTTCTGGTTATAAAAAGTTAAAGAATAAACACTGAAATTCATTACAGGAAAAATAATAACAAATGAATTTCAATAAACACGAGACCCTTTCAGAAAAAATATCAAGAATCCTTACTGACCAGATAATTCGAAATGAAATAAAAGCAGGAGAAAGGCTGCTCGAAATAAAAATTGCAGAAGAACTTGGCGTAAGCCAAAGCCCTGTCCGGGAAGCACTGAGAATCCTTGAGAAAAAAAAATTTGTAAAAATTTATCCGCGTCATGGTACAAACGTTACAGAAATAACAGAACCGTTTATAGAATCTATTTATGACATATTTGCGGAGCTCGTTGCCCTGGCTACAAGGAAAACTACCGAGAGACGAACAGATGAAGACATAATAGAAATAAGAAAAGCTCTCAGACAAGTCGAGATCCACGCAGAAAATGGAGATGTATACAATTTCAACAATTACTTTTTTGAATGGGGACTTACCTGCCTGAAAGCTG
Organism: uncultured Leptospirales bacterium; assembly: GCA_964512685.1. Lineage (GTDB taxonomy): Bacteria > Spirochaetota > UBA4802 > UBA4802 > UBA5550 > CAZEJW01. The sequence goes on from CAZEJW010000011.1 coordinate 2,705, forward strand.
CATATGATCCCATTCTCTCAGAAATGCTTCTTGATCTGACCCCATCGATTACAAGAGTTCAATACACCTCTCTCATCAACAGAGGGGTTGATGAAATAAGAGCCGGTTTCAAAAAAATTCAGTACACTACAAAATGTATTGAAGATGGAAATATTGAGGAGGCTGCCATGAACAACAAGCTGGAGCTCCTCAATGAAAAGATAAATGCAATTGAAATATTCAGAAAAAGAAAAATCAATCTTCAGGCTGACTGAGTGCAAAATGCCTTTTTTTTCAATCATCATACCTTCACACAACAGGTACCATCTTCTGAAAAGAGCCATAAATTCAGTATTGAGTCAAAACTTTGATGACTATGAGCTCATTATCATTGATGACGGATCAACAGACAATACCTCTGCAATTGCAGAAGAATATCCCTCTGTTGTTTATAAAAGACAGGACAACATGGGTGTAAGCAATGCAAGAAATCATGGTATTGAAACTGCAAAAGGCCGTTTCATAGCATTTCTCGATTCGGATGACATCTGGCTTCCTGAAAAGCTTAAATTCCACAAGCATTTCATTGACAGCAACCCTGACATTCTGATTCACCAAACAGAGGATATCTGGATCAGAAACGGCAGAAGGGTAAATCCAGGGAAAAAGCACATCAAACCAGAAGGAGACATCTTTATTCCCTCAATTGATCTCTGTCTCATAAGCCCTTCATCAGTAATGATCAGAAACGATATCTTTACCGATTGTGGCATGTTTGACGAACTCCTTCCATCGTGCGAGGATTATGACCTTTGGCTAAGAATAACCTGCGGGCATAAAGTTGGCCTGATCAGAGAAAAATTAATTATTAGATACAGCGGGCATAAAGACCAGCTTTCAGCACGTTATTGGGGAATGGACAGATTCAGAGTTTACTCAATACTTAAACTCCTCATACAAAAAGACAGTGTATTGAAACCCGAGCAGAAAAAAGTACTTAAAGAAAAATGTATAGAAAAACTTTCTATACTTGCGGCCGGTCATGAGAAGAGAGGCAAATTAACGAACGCTGATTCGTTCAAATCTGTAAGGGAAAGCCTTATAGTTGATACGTATATGAATACAGATTATCAGAGCCTCTTAAAAGAATGGTGCCGGGGCTGATTTCATTTACGAGATAAGTTTCCATTGGAAATTCTCTTGTGAAAATCACACCATCATCCTTACTGTAAAAGAAGAACAATGATTCACCCGTTTTTTTCCTGTATGAAACCGTATAGAAACCACCAAGATGGTCTATTGAAGATGTACCATAACGAGTCTCAGGAATATTAATTACATCAATATTATCTCCATCAGATGAATACAGCTCAAAAGTATTCAGAGAAAGAAAAGCAACCTCGCCATCTGCTGTGACATGAAGACTCGTTTTAACAGGAAAAACCTTGTCAAGGAGTACATCAGAAATAATATTATCTGCAATTGAAACTATCAATATATAATCTTTTTCAGTGTTACCGTAATGAATTGCGGCAAAAAGTCCATTATCGCTCAGTGCAAGATTTTTTACGACAGTAAACTCTTTAGAGCTTTGCCTTGTTCTACCGCTGTAAATAATATCACCATGTTTATTTACAAAATAAAAAGTCCCGTCAAGAAATCCAACTGCACCGAAATCATTTCTGTCAGAGAACGAAACAACCGTACACAACCTTCCGGATACTTCCTTTGCACCAACGAATGTACCGTTGATGTCAGAAAACCTTACCCTGCTTTGATCTCCATTTAAAAGAAGCACAAGCTCACCGTTATACGACAGATAAGGATACTCCCTGGATGACATTTTCCAGAAACGTTCACTATCAGCATTGAAGAGTTCAATCTCTTTGCCGGTTTTTGAATAAGAAATATAAAACCTGCCGTTACCGCTGGAAGAAGCCAGAGAATTACCATATGAAATAGTTCTAAGAAGTGACCCGTTTTTGTCAAAGAAATGGGCTCTGTCGTTCATTTTGACGAAGAAGCTGTCAGAGATATTTTTTTTATCTTCAGGAGATCCGGGGGTTAAGGAAGACGTTAGACAAACGTTAAACGATGGGTATATCTCCAAAGCAGAATCCGGTCTGAAAAAAAAGAGACTGAGCACCATACCTGCGATGATTCCGGTAATTACATATCTCATGAATCAATCCGTTAAAAAGCTTTTAAGTTTCTGACTTCTGGAGGGATGACGCAGTCTTCTTATAGCTTTCTTCTCAATCTGCCTTATGCGTTCCTTGGATAAATTGAACTTATCGCCAATCTGCTGGAGAGACATTGGTTCGTAGGAATCAAGTCCAAATCTCATTTTGAGAATTTCCCTTTCAGATTCAGTAAGAGTATCGAGTATGTCATCCAATGCATTCTTGAGAGATTCATCCAGCACCTGCTGGTCAGGTGAATCAATTCTGGAATCCACGATCATGCTGAGTATCGTTGTATCCTCTGAATCTCCATAAGAAGAATCTAGAGATATGAAGTCCTGGGTAATATTTCTGAGATGATTAATTTCTTCATCATTCATGTCAAGATCTTCTGCAATTTCACTGGCTGTAGGTTCCCTGCCCAGCTTGTGCTCTAACTTTTTGTGTACCTTTTCGATTTTCTGAATATCGGCAGTTCTGTTGAGAGGAAGCCTTATAAGTGATGCTTTCTGTGAAATAGCAAGTATTATCGCCTGTCTGATCCACCATACCGCATATGATATAAAGTGATAGCCACGATCAGGATCAAATTTTTCAGCAGCTTTGATAAGGCCCATATTGCCTTCATTAATAAGATCAAGGAGCGAAATCCCGCTGGTTTGATATTTTTTGGCAATTGAAACAACAAACCTGAGATTTGCCTTTATAAGAGTGTTTTTGGCATCCGGATCTCCTTCCCTAGATCTTCTGGCAAGAAAATCTTCATCCTCTCTTGAAAGTAGAGGAATCCTGTTTATCTGATCAAGATACCATGAAATTGACGATTCGTTATATGAATCCCGTTTCTTCGAAGCACTCTTTTTATCTCTTTTTTTCCTGATGGCTGTTTCATCATTCTCATCATCAAATTCCTCATCATCCTGCAAATCAGCCTCATCAGAAAAATCGTCGATAGTCAATTCATTTTCATCTTCCGGATAAGTATCATCTATGTCTTTTTTTGATTTCATCTCATTTTTTCAGGGCAATCATTGATTGTTTTCCAAATACCTCTGGATGAAGATACGGTCAAGATTTATTTTAACACCGGGAAACAATAACATGTAAAAATTCCTTCCCTGAAGCTAAAGCTTTAGTTTATTATTTTGTCAATTTTGGAATTTTCAGAAGCCATCCTGGATATATGAGGTCAGGATCTTTGATTTTATCTTTATTGGCTTTGTAAATATTTTTCCAAAGTCTTGGATTTTTATAAAATTTTCCTGATATTCTCCACAGGCAATCTTTAAGTCTTTCCCTGTAAACTACCTTATAAATTAAATAATCCTTTTCATCCGACTCAGATTTCACAGATTCCTGTGAAGTCTGTTCACCTTTATCACTCGAAACTTCAGCCACCTCGACAGGTTTTTTTGTTTCGATTACTATCATTGCAAGTCTGACAGACTCTTTCGAGTACTCAATTGATTCTTTGAATCTGGAGTCAGAATACATCTTTTTTGCATTCTGACTTGATTCCTTTGCTGCATTCAATTCTTCTTTTGCTACTTCAGCACCTTCGGATTTTTCTGCATTGTTCAGTACAGCATCAGCCTTTTCAATATCCTCCTTAGCTGTTTTTTCAACAGATTCAAGATAAGCTTCATCTGCATTGAGTTTTGCAACCTCTATAGCAGAGAATCCCTTTTTGAGTTTGAGGTCTTCATAAGACTTTTCTGCCTCCTGAAGATTCTGAGATGCAAGCTGAAACTTCTCTAATGAATTCTTTTCAGCATTGTATTTTTTTGCAGCCTCTAATGTGTATTTTACTTCAGCAATTGAATCCTTTAATAGATACTTATTCCCAATCGCTGTGTTCCTGGCACTATTTGCCTTTTCATCAGCCTGGAGGGCCTCTTTATATGAATCCATATATTTTTTATTTTGAAACAGTTCATTAGCTTTTTTAATTGAACTTTCTGCTGCCTTGTAATCATCAGCAGCCAGACGTTCAGCGTAGACTTCACCAGCCTCGTCAAAACTTTTTTCTGCTATTTCAATAACATCTTTTGCAAGAAGAGGCAGCGCTTTTTCATATGCCTGTACAGCCAGATCATATGACTGTACAGCTGCTTCTTTGGCTTTATCAAGATCTTCCTCTTTAATATAATCATGACATTTCAGAAGACTGTTCTGAGATTTCTCCAGTTCATCACTGGCATATTTCTGAGCCTTGACTGTATAAGCAAGCGTTATCTGCTTTTTGGCAGAAGTCATTTCTTTGATGGGAATGGGTTCACCACAACCGATCAATACAGCACCTAAAAGGAGAGGGATAAGTACAAATTTAATAATTCTCATAGTGCATCTCCAGGATTGTAAAAAATTTAAAAAAAAGGATCCGTCCGGATCTTATAATCTTCTCTAGATATATTGTTAATTTCATGCGAATGACTGAAGAGCTTCTTCCTCGGAATCATAAATTTCAAAAAAAGAGGTGAGCTTTGTCAACTCAAAGACCTTTCGGACAGAAGCGAATACGTTAATAATCTTCAATCCTCCCTGATATTTTTTGAGATTCGAAAGACTTGAAATAAGAGCCCCAATTCCGGAAGAATCGATATATGACACCTTCTCAAGGTTTATAATGACATTGTATTTTTTTTCTTCGATGAGCTTGTTGATAACATCTTTGATTTCAGGTGCATTGTAAAGGTCAATTTCTCCTGCGATATCCAAAATTACAATTTCATCTTTTGACCTGGTATTAATGTCCATACATTTCCTTCCTTGAGATTGTTATCACTTACATAATGACTTTAATATATCACTATAATTCTATCAATCGTGAGTGTCAAGATAAATTAGAGTAATCCAGAAAAACCGGTATTCATTTTATGTAAAATTTTTCAGGTGTAAATTTTATTCCATTTATCATAAACGTCTGCAAACCGCCCATCAGATATTCCTGTGCGGATGTCTTCCATAAATTTTTTCATGAAATAAAGATTATGGTATGTGTTATAAACGAGTGCTGCAATCTCACCTGCTCTGAAAATATGTCTGAGATATGCTCTTGAAAAATTTCGGCATACGTAACATCCGCAATTCTCATCAAGCGCTGAATAATCATGTTCAAACTTTGCGGACTTGATATTAATTCTTCCGTTTGAGGTAAAAAGAGTACCGTTTCTTGCAATTCGTGTAGGCATAACGCAATCAAACATATCTATACCATGCTTTATCCCATAAAGAATTTCCATCGGGCTCCCTACCCCCATCATATACCTGGGTTTTTCTTCAGGAAGACATTGCGTTGTAACCTCTGTAAGTTCTCTGTATAATTCTTTTGGTTCTCCAACTGAAAGACCACCGATTGCATAGCCCGGCATATCAAGCTCAACAAGTCTGGAGGCACACTCTCTTCGAAGATCCGGGTACACAGACCCCTGAACAATAGCAAAAAGAGCCTGCCTTTCACAATCAAAATTCGTTCGCCAGTATTCATTTGATTCACCCGCCCAACGCACTGTTCTCTCTGAAGCCTCTTTCGCTAAGGAAATATCGACAGGATACTCTGCACACTGATCCAGCATCATCATGATATCAGAACCTATTGACTTCTGGATATCGAGAACCTTTTCAGGAGAAAAAAAATGTGCTGAACCGTCAAGATGGGATCGGAATTCAACTCCGCCATGCCTGATCTTACAAAGATCTGACAATGAAAAAACCTGAAAACCACCTGAATCAGTAAGAATAGAGCCGTCAAAATTCATAAATTTATGCAAACCACCTGCACTATCCAGAACATCCGTTCCTGGTCTTATATACAGATGGTAAGTGTTCGAAAGAATAATATCAAAACCAATTTCCTGTATATCTCTTAGAGTTAGAGCCCTGATAGCAGCCCTTGTGGCGACAGGCATGAACACCGGGGTTTTTATTAAACCATGGCCGGTTGTAAGCTCACCAAGACGGGCTTTTGTCTGATTGTCTTTTTTAATCACATTGAATTTCATAATGCATAAAAATTCTTCATTGAACATAATGTCAAATATAAATTAATTTACAAAAATCTCATCCTGTTTGACAATGCACAGATGGATACAGGAAAATTATACATTATCGCATCACCCATCGGCAATCTCGAAGACATAACATTGCGTGCACTGCGCATTATGAAAGAGGAAGTAGACGAAATCTTCTGCGAAGACACAAGACAGACAAAAAAAATTCTAAACAATTTTGGGATAAGCAAGCCTCTGAAATCTTTACACGCCCATTCGAACGACTCCAAAATTGATTATGCTTGTCAGCTTCTTATTACAGGAAAATCCATTGCATACCTTTCGGACTGCGGGACTCCAGGAGTATCCGATCCCGGCAGCAGACTCGTTTCAGCAGCCAGGGACAGGGATATCGATATAATCCCCCTGCCCGGCGCCTCTGCTCTTACAACCCTTGTTTCTGTTTCAGGTTTTTCAGAAAAAAATGTCATATTCGGGGGATTCCTCAGCAAGAAGGACGGCCGACGAAAAAAAGAACTCGCAAACCTGAAAGAATTCAATGGGATTATCATTATTTATGAATCTCCTTACAGAATAAAAAAACTGCTTTCAGCGATCGCAGAGGTTTTTCCTGAAAACAAGCTACTCGTTGCAAGAGAAATGACCAAGATTTATGAACAGTTTTACACCGGAACAGCAGAAGAGATTCTTGCAGACGAAACAAATTTCAAAGAAAAAGGCGAATTTGCAGTCGCAATCTACAATCCTGAAAAAAAAGACAGGAAAAAACTTGATAAATACAGTGATAATGATACCTTTTATTCAGAAACTTAGTTTTTAGGAAGAATCTTTTTTATTAAGCTATTTTCATTAAAGAATTGACAATAATTTCCGATATAAGTATTAGATAAAACAAGGGTAAAAAAAATGGCTATCGATAAAATTGGAAATATTAATAAAATAATTGAACCAAAAAAGACCAAATCAGTAAATGGTTCAAAAGAAACCCATAGAAATGATTCAATTCAGATATCTTCTGCAGGTAAAAAAGCAGCAGATCTGGCAAAAGTGAACCAGGTTGTCAAGGACACGCCAGACATAAGAGCAGAAAAAGTAGCAGATATTAAATCAAGAATTGAAAATGGAACATATGACTTTAATGACAATAAAATTCTTGAAATGGTAGCTGACAAAATAGCAGGGAATCTGCTTCGTTAACATTAAGAAGAACAAATAAACACTATGAATACAAAAAGCGGAGATTTCTTGATGTCCGCTTTTTTTGTGAAGATTTCATCAAATGAAAAATGACATTACACCGGATTTTCACATACCAACTCAGATTTATATCCAGCAGGACATCCTTCACCACGCTGCCGATATACTATCAAAATACGGTTCCAGAATACTTATAATCTGCACTTCCACAGACTTTGAAATTTTTCATGAAACAGCAGCTCAATTATCGACATCTCTCAGACAGGCGGGGAAAGGTTGCATAATTTACGATCAGATCAGCGGGTCAATAAATACTGAAGAAATCGACCTGGCTGTTGCATTCAGCAAAAAGACAATGTGCGACCTGGTTATTGGATTTGGAGGATTTGAATCTCTTAATGCAGCAAAGGCGGTTGCGCTTCTCTCAAACAACTTTATTTTTTGCCAGGACCTTTTTAATTATCCAAAGATAAATCACAAGCCAGTAAAACTTGTCACTATCCCTGCATATCCTGTATTCGGACTGGAAATATCCCCGCTTTTGTTCATGGATGAAATATTCAATAATACAAAAAAAACATACTATAACACCGACCTTTTCCCGGTTGCAACAATTGTCGACCCATCTGTTTCAATAAAAGTTTCTGAAGAGATTGCCATGAAAAGCTCAATCTGTACTCTGGCTATTTCTGCTGAATCGGTAATTTCGAGAGAGAATAATGATATTATCAACACATATGCCTTAAGATCTGTCGATTTGATTTTCAGAAATCTGCCGTCAGTCTTTTCAGATCTTCAGAATATATCTCCAAGACTGAACCTTGCTACAGCTTCGATAATGTCCGGAATAGCATTTTCCGTTTCGTACCTATCAACATCTCTTGCAATTTCACTGGCACTGACAACTTTCACGGAGATGACTATTGAAAGTGCAATGAGTACAATCCTTCCCCATATTATGGAATTCAATCTCACTACTTCTCCAGGGAAATATGTCCAGATGTCAAAAGTCATGGGAGAGGATGTAAAAGATATTACTGTTATTGAAGCGGCAATTAAAACTGTTGAGGCGATCAGAAAGCTTGAAACAGACATAGATATTCCGCAGAGATTATCGAATTATAATATTTCCAAATCTGAATTTCAGCAGATAGCGAGTCTCGCTGCATCATATCCCTTTATAGAAAACGCTCCAAGAGCACTGAACAGAGACGAAATTGAGACTATTCTGATAGCATCCTACTGAAGAAAGCAAAAAAAACCCCTGCTACAAAGCAGAGATCTCATCCTGGGAAAATATCTGATTTATATCAAGTATCACAACAAAGTGATCCTGAAGTTTGGCAATTCCAACAATATACTTACCTGAGATTCCCTTAACAACCGGCGGCGGTGGTTCAATATCCGATGTATTGAGTTTTACAACATGACTTACGGAATCAATTGCAAGACCAACCTGTTTCCCTTCGACCTCAACAACAATTGCCCGGCTTTCCTCTTTAAGTCCGCCTGACTGAATTGCAAATTTAGCTGCAAGGTCAATTATTGGGATTACTCTTCCCCTGAGATCAATAACGCCCAATATATAATTAAGAGATTTGGGCAATTTAGTAATCTTTGGAAGTTTTAGAATCTCCTGAACCTGAAGAATGTCTATACCATATTCTTCAGAGCCAATTTTAAAGCAAACCACCTGCAATGAATTTAAAACATTATCACTCTTATTCATTAATTTCATCCTGAACTTTCATTCATTCTACAGTTAAATACACCACAGGAATCAAAATTTCTTTATTAATTCAGCCTGTTGTTTAAGTAAATTTTAACTATATTCAATTAAAACTGTTTATAATTTAAATGCAATGACAATCTTTTTCAAGAAGAAAATTTCTTATGCAATAAAAAGAAAATTCCCCATCCGAAGCCAGACTCACATTGAAATAATAGCAATACATAATATAATAAAAAGATCAGAAAATCTATGACAGAAAATATCCATAAACATAAGCTGTTGTTCCGGCAATTATAAACAGAATCATCTTAATAAAAACCGGTGGTCTGTTTCTGATTACCATATCAATCAATCCAATTGATAGCCCGTAAAATGCTGCAGTTACTCCCATCGCTATATAGTTATAATCAAGAAAGAAAAATACAAGAGATGCAATAAAAGCGCCAAACAACAGATCCAGAAAATCTATGATACTGATTCCGGTTTTAGAACTTTCAAATCCTGAGTCAGAACCGGAAGAATAGGGATTTTCATCGGCTTTAAAATATCGCTTTTTAGTTTCTTCTATTCTCTTTTTCCTGTCAGTATCTTTCCTTGTAACAGGTTTTTTTTCAATGCCAATCCCGTAATTTTTGTTTATCAGCTCAATTACTTCATTATTGGGGATTGTAGAAAAAATTTCTGCTCTTTCCTTAAACTTGTCTCCGAACCCAAATGACCGGCCAGTTGCAATACTTCTTTCTGCAGCTATTCTTCCGTTTTTTATCACTGAATAATATGAATTACCGCCTTCATTGTAAATCTCTACAAAAAGTCTTACCCTTTTTTCTTTCAGATTATAATCGACTCTAAGATAATCTCCTGATTCCTCTGTCAGATACAATGTACGATGGTATCCTCGTATCTCTGAAGGCCTTCTTTTCCATGAGAAAAGAGGTGTCACCTCTTTACGGGAAAGATTGTTTTTATTCAGATTATTTCTCATTTGTTTAACAATAATAAAAGAGATTGGCTTTAAAATTCTGCCAATCTCTTATTCAATCATATTTTCTTTTTATGACGATTTTGTCTTCTTCTCTTCTTTCTTTTATGGTTAGCTATTTTTTTTCTCTTCTTCTTTTTACCGCAAGGCATATTAAACTCCTTAATTGTTTATTATAACATTCCTCACCTGAGGTTATCTATTTCCCTTTTTGTTGACGGTAAAAGATTATCATCTTTTTTACTACCATCAATCAGGAATGGGACTCCGGTTTTATCAGATGAAATAATGACTTTTACATTATCTGACATCTTTTCGATATAAAGATATTTTAACATCTCCGGATTTGACCTTATGAGTCCTGAAATCTCTGAAAGCTTTTTATAATACGCTTGGTTTTTTATTTTATCCTGCTCCAGGTTACTTTTCATCTGAGCAAGCTGCTTTTCATTTTGAATAAAAAGCTTTCTGATTTCCTCAGCGTAGACAAGGCCTCTTCTGTATGTATTCATATCAGGGCATGAAATATCACCCGTTAATTCGCATCCAGAAAGAATAATACCATGAGACTTCAACCTTTCACCTGCTTTGCGGATAGCCTCACCCAAAATTCTATCAGAATTCATCAAGATTTGATTTCTTCTATAAGCAGGCTCAAGATAGTCATTAATTTCACGACTGATTGAACCTTCAAGATATTTTTTTATCAAATCGGTTAATTTTTTACGTCCCGAACCCAAGAGTGTAAAATCCTTAAAATTTTCCAATTCTATCTTATAGCTAAAATGAAGAGGAATCAATATTAAATAATCTCTAAGCCTGATCCCCTGTAAAGATGGGATTTTTTTCTCAAGAATAAATGAATCATTCCCGTCCTGTGGATTAACACGAACAGTGTACTTCCAGAATACACCACCCTGCCATATAAAATTATAATCATTATAAAAAGCAGATACCACATTGCCGTTTAAATCTTCCACTGTTCCTATAGCCTCCCCTTTCAGGGGGTATATCATAGTGATTGAAGCAAAAACTACAATAAGAAATACAATAGTGAGAATTATTTTTATGAAGATCCCTTTCATTTCATCTACGCTTTATAAATTATTCCTGTTCGTCATCCCTGTATTGAATGGGCTTCATTGGACTCATTGTTGAAATTGCATGTTTATAGATCAGGTTTTGTTTTTTGTCAACCTCAAGAAGAATGGTAAAGTTATCAAAACTCAGCACTTTCCCTTTAATAGGTACTCCATTTACAAGATAAATACTGATTTCAATCTTTTCTTTACGTGCTGTGTTTAAAAAATGATCCTGCAATGAACTGAGCTGCTTTGCCATAAATTATTACCTCTGATTTTATTTTTTTTATTTTTTATTCCGGATTTCCTTTCCGGCATATATGCAGATTTTTATATTTACTGCAACCACCTTTTTACTGATTCTTTAATTTTATCAATTTCAGAAGGTCTGTACCAGTTGACTTCAGAATTCTTTTTAAACCAGGTCATCTGTCTTTTAGCATATGCAGCGGTGTTCTGTTTGATGGTTTCAATAGCCTCATCAAGAGTTATTTCAGCATCCAGGTACCGGTTAATCTCAGAGTATCCTATTGTTTTCATGGATTTGAGTTCGGGTCCAAATCCTTTTTTTCTTACGGATACGACCTCTTCGACCAGTCCTTTTCTGATCATTTTATCAACTCTCAGAAATATATTATCTCTGACTTTGTCCCTTTCATCAAATAATCCGACATACAATGTATCATTACTCCGGGCTCCTGATCGGACAGAAAAAAAACTGCTCAGAGTTTTCCCTGTCCCCCTATAAACCTCAAGTCCGCGGATAATTCTCTGCCTGTCATTCGGATGGACCTTTTCAGCAAAAGCAGGGTCAATCCTTAACAACCGCTTGTGTAAAACTTCCGATCCAACCTGATCAAGCTCCCTCATCAGTTCTTTCCTGACAGAAAAATCAACGTTGGGAATATCTGAGATACCATCAAAAAAGGATCGAATATAAAGACCAGTTCCCCCTGTAAACAAGGGATATTTTTCTCTTGAGTTTACCAGAGCAACAGATTCATGCGCTCTTTTAACAAATTCACCTGCTGTGAAAGGATAGTCCGGATCAACAATATCTATACAATGATGTGGAACCAGCCCCCTTTCCTGCAATTCAGGTTTTCCGGAACCAATATCCAAATACCTGTAAACCTGAACCGAATCAGCTGAAATTATTTCAAAATTTTTCCCGGCCAGCTCCAGGGAAAGAGCTGTTTTTCCAATTGCAGTTGGTCCAACAATTACTACTGCTTTTATTTCTCGCCTCTCTGATCACCCTCAATCATGTCATAATCAAATTTTATATCGCCATTTAAGGTAAGTTTAAGAATGTTTGGAACGACCTTCCAGCTCTCTTCATTATCTGGATACATAGGAATATTTCCTATTTTATCTACTGCCAGCATTGAGGCACGTGTAAAAACATACTTGTTTTCCGAGTATGTAAGAAGTTTATCGAGTGGTATTATCAATGTACAGCCTCCAGGATTTCTTTAATATTATCAGTATTTCTTTCTTTTCTTGACAGTTCAGCAGCAACAATTGACCTGAGATTTAAAAGAGCTTTGTTAAAATCATCATTGATCACAATATAATCAAACAATGTATACTCACGTAACTCATTTATTGCATTTTTCAATCGCAGATTAATAATCTCATCAGAATCAGTATCTCTGTTTTTTAATCTTCTCTCAAGTTCATTTATTGATGGTGGAATTATGAAGATAAAAACTGCGCTCTGAAGAGATTTTTTCAGTGCTTTTGCACCCTGAACGTCAACATCGAATATAGGGATATTCCCTTCGTTTCTTATTCTGTCAACCTCTTTTTTTGATGTACCATAATAGTTTCCATGTACAGAAGCCCATTCAACGAATTTATCATTTTCTATCATCGTTTTAAATTCATCTTCAGAAACAAAATAATAACTTTCTCCCTCTTTCTCTCCCTTACGCATTCCTCTGGTTGTTGTTGAAACAGAAAAACGATAGTTGTTTTCTTCTGAAAGAAAGCGTGAAATCAGGGTTGTTTTACCCGCTCCGGAAGGTGCCGAGATTACTATTTCAATATTATTCTGCATTACTCATCAGTCTGTTGGAAATCGTTTCAGGTTGCATGGCAGAAAGAACAACATGATTACTGTCCATAATTATTATCGCTCTTGTTTTTCTGCCATGAGTTGCGTCTATAAGAATATTATTCTCTCTGGCCTCTTCGCGAAGCCTCTTTCCGGATGCAGAGGCGGGTGTTATTACAGCAATAACCCTTTCTGCAACTACGGAATTACCAAATCCAATATTAATCAGTGTCGTTTTCATGTATAATTATATTTCTTTTTCAGGATTTCCACAGAAAAGCTTAAAACTAAACAATATTCCTGCATTGTTCTCTGATTTTTTCGATATTATTTTTCACATCAACAACAATATGTGATACTTCCGAACTGTTGGCCTTTGATGCGATTGTATTAATTTCACGGAACATTTCCTGTGCAATAAAATCAAGTTTTTTACCTACGGAATCCTTTTCTTTCAATATTGCCTTGAATTTTTTCTGATGATCATTAAGTCTAACGATTTCTTCATTTATATCGAGTTTGTCTGAAAGGATGGCAATTTCAGTATACATTCTCACATCATCCATTTTTGACCCTGTAAGAGATTCAAGCCTCTTCCTCAGCTGGTCCATTTTATCGCTGGAAACATCCTTCGCCAGATCCTTAACTTTCGTGACACTGTCGGATATTTCCCCAAGACAGGTAGTCAGATCCTTTTTTATTGACGATCCCTCTTTCTTCCTCATTTCTATTGTTTTTCTTATAACGGCTTCGATTGTCTTGTAAATATCCTTCATTGATTTATCAGACAGTACTGTGCGATCGCGATTTATAAGTCCCTCAAGAGTCAAAACAGATTCAAATTTCAGTGGTTCCTTTATAATCAGGCTGTCATGAACCTTTTCAAGCTCCTTGTAATATTTCCTGATTAAATCAGTATTCAGAGAAACCGGTCTTGTATCAACCCAGTCAAAAATATCAATATTGATCTCCAGCTTTCCCCGGGAGAAGGATTCTTTCAGTATTGAATTTATTTCGTTTTCCTCGTTTCTCATCACTCTTGGTACATTTGTATATATTTCGAGATATCTGGAATTGAGAGTTTTTAGTTCTACGGTGTAGGAAAACTGCTCAGTGCTGTTTTCTACGAATGCATAACCTGTCATACTTTGCATAATTGTGTCCTATATAGTCTTATCTTTCATACCAATTGACTTTATCTTAATTTCACCTGTTTCCAGATAAAAATCGATAGTCCTTCCATGGTTTCCTCCAACCTCCTCAGCAATAATTTCTATATTATACTGAGCAAGCACCTCTTTAACCTTTGCTATATTGTTTTTTCCAATCTCGCCCATAACACTGTTCTCGGACAGATTGAACATAGTGGCGCCACCTACTATTTTTGCCTTGAAATCACTGATCCGTGATCCCTTTTTTTCTAATTCTTCAATCAAATACGGGATGGCTGTATCTGCATACTTCTTTATTGATGTCTGAACTTTCTTGGATGTTGGCAGCATTATGTGTGCAATCCCGCCATTACCCCTGGCGCTATCATACAGGCATATCCCAACACAGGATCCAAGAATCGTTCTGAGAATATCAGGAGATGAAGATACTCCAACATCGGCAATTCCCACATTTATCAGGTTAAAATCCATCTACTGCCCCCTGGGCTTAGGTATATAAACCGGTGATTCCAATATCTTTTTATATGAAAAATCCTCTGATATTGAATGAAGCGTTTCAGAATGACCGATAAAAAGATACCCATGATCAAGGATTGATTTGTAAAATTCTGCTACCAGCTTTTGCTGATGAGCCCTGTCAAAATATATCATTACATTTCGGCAAAAAATAATATCAATATCTTTTGGGAATTGACTTTTAAAAAGATTCAAATAGCTGAATTTTACCATTTTTTTCATTTCATCGCTAACGATATATGTTTCAGGATCATCTTTTTTGGGGGTAAAATATTTTTTCAGGATTGGCGGGGGCACCTTTTCAATTCTTCGCCCGGAATATTCTCCCTTTTTCCCAAATTCAAGAACAGATGGAGCTATATCTGTAGCAATTATTTCAACATCCCAGCCCTTAAAAAGGTTCATTTTTTCCAGTACACATATCGCAATTGTATATGGCTCTTCACCAGTCGAACATGCAGCGCTCCATATCCTCAATTTTTTATTTTTCTTTATCTCGGCAAGATCAGGCAGGCAATGATCAGAAAGTGATTGAAAATGCCTTTCATTTCTGAAAAAATACGTCTCGTTAGTTGAAACCACATCGAGCAACTCCTCGTATTCCTTTCTCTTGTCTTCTCCGGATATTTTCTGAAGATGGTCATAATATTCGGAAAACTCCTTCATCCCCAGTTTATTGAGTCTTTTCCTCAACCTGTTTGAAAGAAGAGTTAGCTTAGTATCTTTGAGAAAAATACCGCTTTCATTATAAATCAAATCTGCGAACTTTCTGAATTCATCTTCTGTCAGTCTTTTTATATTGAACTCCATAAATTCATTCCTTCCGTATATTTTTTCTGAAAATATTTCTATTTTATCTCCCGATATCGGCTAAATTGAACCCTCCAGGTTAAGAACAAGCCTTATCTCCCCGGCTGGGATACCTGAATATCTGGAAAGAGATTCCAGTGGATACCCTTTTTTGTAAAGCTCTGCAACAAGGCTATACCTGTCATTTGTCGTTTGAAAAAGTTTTTCTAGAACTTCTTCATCGAAATCCTGTTCGATTAACTCTTTCTTCGGCAATACAACATCTGCATCAGGCAATTCCCTGCAATTAATGAATCCCATATCTTTTACAATCGGAAAAGAATCCTCTACAGGCTTTTGAAATTTTATACCATCCGAGATTTGCTTTTCCGTTTCATCTAATCTGTTTTTTTTGCCTGAAAAATTACCTGACTTTAAAGTAAATGAAAAATCAGAAATTCTTTCTTCTATAAAAATCAAACCTTTTTTAATACCTTCAAACACCAAAACATAAAAAGGAACTCTCTTATTCTTATCAATTCGCTCAGCAATTGTGTTTTGATCACCCCCGGAATTATTATTGGTAATTGAATTATCATCACAAACATTATGCTCTGTAAATCCATTTTCATCAAGTATAAAATCTACTGATTTTATATCTCCTGACCTTTCCAGCAGTCTTTTTAAAGTTTTGATCCTGTTTTCAAGAAGTGATATATTTCGTTCTGCCGCGGAATTGAATTCCCTGATGATATCATCCATTTCTTTTCTGAGTTTTTTCTCTCTGAATTCAGAGGCAGATTTTTCAAGTTTCAGAGTGATGATAACATAGAAAAGTGCCCACAGAATGATATTAATTAAAATTATGATAAGAAACTGCATTATGTCTCCTCATCGAATATTTAAACCGCAAGATTCCTGGCATTATTTAAGGACATCGATAATCCGGCCCATCCTGTCGTCCTCAATTTTTTCTGTTTGATGCTTTTTCTGCATGGTTTCTGATTTATTTTTTCGCCTTTCTCTTCGCTGACGCTCTTTTTCCTGTTCATCCTTAATGGATGTCTTTTCTGCCTTCTTTGCTTCATCAAGTTTTGAATTTACAAGTCTGGATTTTTCCTGAGATTCCTTTTCAAGTCCATGCTGCTGTTCCGCGATTGCCCCTGATCTTGCCTGTTCTCCCTTTCCAACATCAACCAGTTTTGCGAGGTTAGTCTGAAGATCAATGGGTTTAATCGTCATTTTACATCCCCCTATGAACGCCTTCTCACGAGGGTTGATATTCGCTGTTGACCTTCAACAAACTCCGGCTGCTCATATTCTGACAATCTTATCTCATCACCCTCGAGATTGAACTTGATAAAATTGTATTCATCCTTGATAAAAAATTTCTGATCTTTTATATATATATCCACACCAGGAAACGCAGATTTTTCTGCGCATACCTTTCCCTTATGCTCAAGCATTCCAATATATGACTGAAGTTCTTCAAGCTCCAGATTTACTTCCCCGATCCTTGAACTGAGTTTCTCCTGTCTTGAAGACATATCCTGATACATCTTCTCTTTCTCAGCAGAAAGCCTAGTGGTTTTACGCTGATTTTTAAGAGTTATGAGATTCTTGTTCATTTCACTCAACTCAACATCAATTTTCTCTTTAATGGCCTCAAGATCAGCTATCTGCTGAAGCACTTTGGGATTGATTCCGACTCTGATTTCTGTTTTTGTAGAGACGTCAGCTCCAAGATATCTTGCATTGACTTCTGCCCCGGCCCTTATTCTTCCACCAACAATTCGGGCTCTCCGCCCAACACAGTAAACTTTGCCTCCGGCATCGACATTCGAATGAAGAATACCTTCAGGAACTACAACGTCTGTCTCGGCAACGACATTTGCATTCTGTACAAACTTGGCAAACACAGATCCTCCGGTGGATTCGATCTTTGCTTCTTCCCTGCCGGAGATACCCTGATGCACAATAATATCTCCTTCTGCCTCAAGAAACGCCTTTTGAACAGTTCCCTTGACCTCGATATTTCCTGCTGCTTTTACCACAAAATTATCCTGAACAGAACCCGAGACTATTACTGATCCAAGAAAGACGATATTGCCCGTTTCAAGAGATACATCCCCACTAACGACATAAACAGGTTCGACTGATATTTTACCGACCTTGAATACCACCTGTCCATTTATCTCCGCAGTGAGTTCTGTTCCATCCTCTGAGAGGATTGTTCCCTTCCCATACTGTATCTGAACATCCTTACCTGACTTGGCCGGAATTATTCTATTGGTTACAGACCTGCCCGGAATTCCCTCTTCCGCCGGTACTTTCTGCGCAAGAAGCTGACCTACCACAACATTTTCAAGCAACTCAAGATTCCTGAAATCCACCTTGCCTGATTCATCCTCTTCAAATTTCACTCCTGAACGGTCAACTCTCACCTTGTAATCTATATAAGCGTCCCTTCCATGCCTTGGTCTGGATCCTTCAGCACCAAGCAACGGGTGGTTGTAATCCATATTATCCAGATAATCCTTGATTCTATCCTGTTTTATTCCGGTAACCACTCCGGCTTTCTTTAGAGAATCAACAACCTCATCAACCTCCATATGACGACCAAAATAACGTGGAGGAGTAAAATGTACGAAAGCTTTCATTTCATCCTCAGTGACTTCCACATACATGGAACCGTCATATTCCGGATTTGGTGTCCATTCTCCGATTTTAACAGATTCACCAGATGGTTTCTTCAATTCTTTTTCAATCTTAGCGTTATCAGCATTATTAATCCGCATGGAGAAAAGTTTATTATTAACCTGAAGAATATCCACAGGATTGCCTTTCCCCAATGCCGGAACGACAGTAAGCCACATTCCCGATCGGGTAACTCTCAATTTGAATGAGCCGTCCACATCTTTCTTCTTTTCGATGGTGATTCCGGGAATATGTTCACCGCTTAGCTTTCTCTCAATAAGATCAAGATCGTCGTGCTCAGTATCAGTTTCATGGATTTTTATGAGAACGTGGTAGGGCTGTCTTCCTATTCCAAAAAGACCTTTGGTCCCTTTTTCAAGGATATCATAATCGAGCATGGTTACATCTACGCCAAGTTCTTCTGCTGCAAGCTCAAGTGCCTGTCTTACTGAATCAGCATAGACCTCAACAGCAGAATCATCTGCTGAGTCTTCTTCATCGTTTATTTCAAGAAGGAGATCCTTTAACTTTGACATTTCATCCAACGATATTCGATTTAATTCTTCCGAGCCTTCCTCTCAGTCTCATAATCGCTTTTGTATGAAGCTGAGAAACCCGGCTTTCTGTAACTTCAAGAACCTGCCCTATCTCCTTTAAAGTGAGATCTTCATAATAGTAGAGAACTATGACCTTTTTCTCTTTATCCGGCAGCTTCTTGATTGCATCAATAATATAATCCCTGATTTCTTCCTTTTCAATAAGGATATCAGGATTCATGTTTTCAGGTGCTTCAAGAGTTTCAAGAATGGAAAGCTCGTCATTGTCTTCTCCAAGATACCAGATATCATTGAGAGACAGCATAGATGTTCCACTGAGTTTATTGAGAAGGGATTGAAGTTCTTCATTCGAAATCCCCATTTCTTTGGCTATTTCTTCATCCTCTACAGTTCTTCCAAGTTTGTTTTCAAGTTCGGATATTACCTGCTCAACCTGCTTTGCTTTTTGCCTGATGGATCGCGGTATCCAGTCAATGGATCTCAATTCATCGAAAATGGCGCCACGAATCCGGGTCATGGCATAAGTCTTGAATTTAATCCCCCTTGCGGGATCAAATTTTGTTATAGCATCAATCAGACCAAATATTCCATATGATACCAGATCATCGAATTCGATATTCTGGGGCATTCCCATCGAGACTTTTCCCGCTACATACTTCACGAGAGGAGCATATTTTATAACAAAATAATCTCTGACCATCTGATCTTTGGTTTTTATATATTTTTCCCAGAGATTTTCCTCTCCCAGAGCATCTAATTCTTTAAATCTTTTATCATTCATAATCCTTTTATCCCGGACTTTTTATTCCTCATCCTTACTCATCATCGTTCTGACTGCCTCAGCCATTATTTTGGGTTCATATTTTGCAAATTTTTCATTTACAACAATATGCTTTCCCATCTTACCTTCTGAAAGATTCAATGATGAATCCATATCTGAAGTACTGCCGGTCTCCATATGCTCAAAATCTGTTTGCTGAAACTCAGTAAAACCTCCCTCCTGAGGTGGCCCTGATGGTTCAGTTGAAACGTTTTCCCCTTCTCCGGCAAGATCATCTTCAGAAATTTCCTCTGACAAATTATCTATTTTATTCGATGCTGTATTGAACGCTTCATATAATTCAGGAATAAAACGTTTCAGTACAACCATGATCCCAAAACCAATACCGGCAAAAACCGGAATAAATATAAAAAGCCGGAGCAGTATTATTACAAAGCTGATTCCGGAAACAATACCGGAAAGAGATGATACAATCAGCGCCATAGCTCCGAAGAATACACTTGATTTCAGTTCGAGACTCAATTTTTGGAATCCAACCATTAAATATTCCTGATTCAAATTCTCAATATTAACACAATCAATAAAATAATCAGTATAACTGACAAATCAAGTTCTTTTTATATTCGGAGATTACCCCCAAATTATTTCCACACTGATTTTAAGCGCAGAATGTTCAATTATTCACAGACTCTCTTTCTTGTCAAATTGTTAATTTGATGCTTTTTGATGAATATATTACTTCTTTCATAAGAATAACAGTTCAAATCAAATTCCTTCATCATCATCCGTGGTGGTAACAAGATTTTTTAAAAATGAGACCAATCCTGTACCCTTGCCTGTTTCGACTTCCCTGTTACTGATTCTTTGAGCTATAATAGAAACACATCCTGAAGCCTTTGATTTTGGATAACTCACGATGAATGGCTTCTGGTTTCTGACAGACTTTGGAACATATGCATCATCAAATACAAATCCCAGATTTTCTACCTTGATATTCAGAAACTGACCGGCAATGTTTATTACTCTCTGAGCTACTCTTCTGCCTTCAGCAACAGACTGAACCCTGTTTACTATAAGCTTAATGGATTTTTCAGAATTCTGTGCGGCAATTGATTTAATTATTCCATATGCATCGGTTATGGCTGTTGGTTCAGGTGTTGTCACCACGATTACTTCATCTGCCGCCATTACAAAGCTCAGAACATTCTGGGAAACTCCGGCTCCTGTATCAATTATCATATAATCATCTGCCTCAAGTTCTGCAAATGCCTCAATAAAATCATTTCTCTGCTTATTTTCGAGATTGGCCAGTTGATGGAATCCGGATGCACCTGCTATTATCTTGATCCCTTCAGGAACATCAATAACGATATCCTTCAGCTTCTTTTTCCCCTTGATCACATGATACAGATTATACTTGGGGATTATACCAAGTATTACATTAATATTGGCCAGTCCAAGATCCGCATCCAGAAGAGTCACTGATGCGCCATACTGTGCAAGTGCAATGGAAAGGCTCACTGAGAGACTCGTCTTTCCCACACCGCCCTTACCACTTGCAATGGCTATAGTTTTTGTTTCTCTGTTTGGATTGCTTCCTTTTTCAAGCACCAAACGTCTCAAGTTTGCAGCCTGGTCCCCCACCTGACCCTCCTTTAAGAGTTAATATCCCCAATGATCATGCCTGCAATAGAATCCGGATCTGCAACAACTATATCATTGGGAACCTCCTGCCCATTTGTATAATATGCGATAGGTTTTTTATATTTATCGGCAACATCGATAACATTCCCAACAAAAGATGTTTCATCCACTTTGGTTATTACAATACTGTTAAAATTCATTATGTCAAACGCTTTAAAGATATTATCGAGGTCTCTCTTCTTTGTGTTTGCACTTACGCACAAAACCTTCTCCAGATCATATTCAACATGATCAGCAAAACTCTTAATCTCTGAAATCTTTAACTCATTAGTATGACTTCTGCCGGAAGTATCCACCATTATAATATCTGCCTTCTCCCTTGTAATGACATCCCTGAATTCTTTCTGATCATTAATAGCAAATACCGGAATTCTCATAATCTCGGCATATTTTTTCAACTGCTCAGTTGCAGCGATTCTGTAATTATCAATTGTAATAAATATTACTTTCTGACCTTCTCTCAGAGAATGAAGAGCACCAAGTTTTGCCATTGTAGTTGTTTTACCAACTCCGGTAGGCCCGATAAACATCATGATTTTCTTTCTTGTTCCTTTCTGGATCGGCCCGGTTGTTACGATTCTGCTTTTAATAAGTTCTTTAAGGCTTTTCTCTACCTTGAATTTATCCTTCAGATCTTCACGGCTCACTGTGTTTTTCACTTCATCTATCATCAGTGTACACTGATCATTGTCGAAATCGTTATCCTGAAGCCGGTCATAATAGGGTCTTAGCACCGTATCTTCTTCAAGATGAGATTTGGCAAAAGAATCATCCTTGTTTTTTTCACCAACCAGCCTGTTTATTGTATTCTTCAGGTCTTCAAATTCTTTTTCGAACATTTTAAAAGAATCCGGGGTTTCCTTTTTTTCGGAAGCTGATAATGGAGTATCTTTCATTGCCTCTTTTTCATTATATTCAGGTTTTGATTCCTGATCAGCTACAAATGAATTTAAAAAATTATCAGATTTTTTTTCTGTCTTCAGCCCTTTCAGGTTATCATTCAAAACATCGATTGTCCTGTTCAGGGACTTCATATCAACACCTTCTGATTTACCTGATAATTTCTCCATTTTCTCATTTCGAAGTGAATTATCACCAACAGTGTAATCCACAGATCTTTTCTGGGCCGGTCGGGAAGATAATTTCCTCTCCTGAACGGCAGCAGTAAGTTCAACAACTTCCTTTGAGAAAAATTTGGATTTAAACATCCCCCCCTCCTTCACATATTTGTGGCTTATGGGAATTGCATCATCTCCATGATCCATTTTTAATTTCATCATAGCTTCATTATAGGTTTTTGCTCTGATCTTGATGTATCTCATAAAAAACTCCTTGTTTTTTATTTTTTTTCAAATTTATATTTTCAGGCTGCACTTGACAGCAATGCCGACACAATCACTTCAACCTTTACGGTATTTGCAATCTCATTATAGGAAAGCACTACAGGCGCAGGAACCTCCCTTTCAAGAAGCGCAAAAATAACACTCCTTATCTGTGGTGAAACCAGGTAAACAGGCAGATAACCGGCATTTCTTGCCTGATTATATGCGTTAAGCATGGCGCCAACTACGATCTGATGAGTTTCCGGATCGAGACCCACAACCTTACCTTCTACCGGGTCATCGAATATTGCATTTCTGACAATATTTTCAATTTCCGGATCAACAGTAATTACAGAAAGCACATTGTTTTCATCAATGAGTTCGGATGTAATCTGCCGTTTCAAAGCTGATCTTACATACTCAGTAAGAAGACCATGATCCCTGGTGTGATCAACATAACTTGAAAGTGTTTCAAGTATAGTAACCATATTCCTGATAGAGACTCTTTCCCTTAGCAGGTTCTGAAGAACCTTCTGTACTTCGCCCAGACTCATTTTTTCATTAATTTCACTCACTACTGCCGGATAATCCTCCCGAACATTATCCATCAGTTTCTGTACTTCCTGTCTGCCCAGTATTTCATCCGCATGACGTTTGATCAACTCAGTGAGATGAGTTGCGATAATAGTCGGACAATCAACAACTGTATATCCTCTGCTTTCGGCAGCATCCCTTGAATCCAAATCTATCCATATTGCCCTTAGCCCAAACACCGGCTCGATGAACTCGCTGCCTTCAATTTTCTCCACTACACTGCCGGGATCCATTGCCATGAGCCTTCCCACCTCAAGATGTCCCCGACCTACCTCAACTCCCTTTATTAGTATCGAATAAATTTCAGGCGCTAATTCCATATTGTCTCTAATACGGATTGGCGGAACAATAAGTCCCATATCGAGAGCACTCCTGCGCCTGATATTGGTAATTCTTTCAAGCAGAGTTCCTCCCTGTTCCGGGTCGACAAGAGGAATAAGATTATATCCTATCTCCACCTCAAGAGGATCGACCTGAATAAGGGGCAGAACAGATTCGGGTTTATGTTCCTTCTTAGCGGCTTCATGCTCTTCTCTTTCAGTTTTTTCCCGTTCTTCTTCCTGTGTATTCGAAAGGACATATGCCATTGAAGCCAGTGCAACAGCCATAAGAACCAGAGGAATCTTCGGGAATCCAGGAATGAGTATTGATGCGGCAAGAGCAGCTGCCGTTATATAAAGAGCTCTTGGCTGAGAACTGAGCTGATCTCCCAACTGATCTCCCAAATTTTCATTTGACACAGCTCTTGTTACGATTACACCTGTTGCAGTTGTAATTAATAACGATGGAATCTGACTGACAAGTCCGTCACCGATACTCAGCAGTGTATATGTCTTGAGAGCAAGATCAAAGCTCTCTCCTCTAATAACCATACCAACGATGAACCCGCCAATAATATTGATTATTGTAATTACAATACCAACCTTAACATCACCCTGAACAAACTTTGAGGCACCATCCATTGCTCCGTAGAAATCAGCTTCTTTTCTGATTTCCTCACGTCGGATCTTAGCCTCTTCTTCCGTTACAAGTCCGTTAGAAAGATCAGAATCGATGCTCATCTGCTTACCGGGCATTGCATCCAGAGTAAATCTTGCAGCAACCTCTGCAGTCCTGGTTGCACCTTTTGTGATTACAATAAACTGAACAGCTACGAGTATAATAAAGATAATAAAACCGACAACATAATTACCTCCAACTACGAACTCCCCGAAGGTTCTTACAATCTTTCCGTCAAAAGCAGCGCCATTCAAAAGGATTAGCCTTGTTGATGAAACATTCAAAGCCAGCCTGAAAACAGTCGTTATGAGCAAAAGAGAAGGAAAAACAGAAAAATCAAATGAACGGTTTATGAACATAACGATCATAAGAACAAGAAGACCTATCATTATGCTTACTGACATAAAAAAATCGAGCAGAAATGTAGGCAGAGGGATAATAAGCATCCCTACTACTGCGATGATGCCTACTCCCATTAAAATGTCATTCTTCTGCATCCAGGCCCTCTTCCCCGGAAGAAAAGAGAATGCGCCTCTTTCATTTACTGCCATAGAATACTCCTTTCAGATGACCGGCTTATATTTCTATATTGCCCTTTTATATTGCTTCTTCTTGTAAAGTTCTGCGTAAACCAGAGATACTGCATAAAAAAGATCTTCAGGTATTATGTCTCCTACATCCACATCAGAATACATCTGTCTTGCAAGCGGTTTATTCTCAATTATTGGTATAAAGTTTTCCCTTGCTATCTCTCTTATTTTGAGAGCAAGACTGTCCGCTCCCTTTGCAATAACGGTCGGAGCCTCCATCGATTCCTTTTCATATTGCAGGGCAACTGCATAATGAGTCGGATTTGTTATTACTACATCAGCCTTAGGCACCTCAGTGATCATATTCTTCATTGCAATCTCGCGCTGCATCTCCCTGAGTCTTGCTCTCAGATATGGATCACCCATGGTCTCTTTCAGTTCTTCCTTTATCTCTTCTTTTGTCATTTTAAGAGAATCAATGAACTGCTGTTTCTGAAAAAAATAATCAGGTATAGAAAGAACCAACAGCAGCACAGATGTCCAGATAATTATCTTGAATCCGGAGGTACATATTTCACTGAAAGCCTGCGAAATTGAAAAATCAGGAGTTTTCAGAATCATGTCAAAATCTGAAGCTACAATAAGATATGCAACCAGACCTATTGCAGTTACCTTGAAAATTGATTTAAAGAGATTCATGGCAACTTCTTTTGAAAGGAAAATTTTTTTCAAAACTGTTGCCGGATCAAACTTGAGTTTTTTTAAATCAAACTTCAAAGGATGTGTTGAAACCTGAAATCCCACCTGAGCCACATTGCCTATAACGGCAGCGATACAGGCTATTGCAAAAACAGGCAGCAGAATTTTACCTGTCTGTGTTATAAGGAAATACATATCGTGAAGGACACTCTTCTCGGTAAGTTCGAATCGGGAGAATGAAGACAGATAATATCTCAGAATAGATTCAATCGTTTCATAATACCAGGAGCCGAATATAAATATTACGAAAAAACCGAATATCACGACCATTGTCTGTGGAAGCTCCTGCGTTCTGGCAACCTGGCCTTTTTCACGGGCTTCCCTGAGTTTCTTCTCGGTTGGTTCCTCAGTACGCCCCTCATCCTCAGCGCCAAAGCGCTGCAGATCGAACTTCAGATCTGCGATACCCGGGGAAGAAGGCAGAGTATTATATTTCTTCAGATATTCAAGCATTATCGAATTATTACCTTTGTTAAACAGGCCAGTGAACCAGAATTTTTGATATATAATCAAATGTCCTCTCAAGAGAGACATGCATTATTCTCACAATAAGGGGCGTTACAATTACAAGAACACCGAAAGCAACAATTATCTTGAACGGGAAACCCAGCATCATGATATTCATCTGAGGTGCTGCCTTTGCAAGCACTCCCATGCTGACTGAAACAAGAAAAATCGTACCTACAACCGGAAGCGCAATTTTAAAAGCTACAACAAACATACCATTGAAAGAAACCAGCAAATACCTTACCAGGCTGCCTGAAGCGGTCTTTGAAATTGACAGAACAGGTGCTAATTCATATGATCTGTAAAGGGCATCTATAAGAAAATGATGCCCATTTATCGAAAGAAAGGCCAATCAAAGGCACTGATATTTGACCAAGGGGATCAAGCACCTCATTTATTCCAAATCCAATCTGCACTGCAAAGTACTGGCCGGAAAGCTGAAAAGCCGAAAAAATGATCGACACAAGAAAACCTATGTATATTCCGATTATAACCTCCTGGACAACGAGGAGAGAATAGCCGATCATGTCTCCCGGCAGATTATACCCCTTTGCCGCGACAACAGGAAAAATTACAAGAGTTATCAGAAACGAAATCAATGCTTTCAGTCGAAAAGGAATCACTCCACTCGAGAAAAAGGGGGCGATAACAATCATTGCATTCATTCTGATCATAATCAGTAAAAAGACCTGGAAATGATAAATAAAATATTTCATCCGCCCCTGTTCCCGGTAATTTATTAAACCCTCATGATACACATCAGCGGGCACAGATCTGCCCGCATTAAAGAAACCAGCTATAAAGACTTAACCCCTGAGGTTCTCTCAACCCGCCCCGATCTTTTCTATCAGAGAAAATATATTACCTGTATAATCAACAAGAGTCCTGATAATCCAGGAGGCAAAAATTATTATCGAAACAAAGATAGCAATTATTTTGGGAACAAAAGTAAGAGTCTGTTCCTGGATGGAAGTCGTTGTCTGAAATATTGCAACAATGAGTCCCACTATCATTCCGATTCCGAGAATTGGTGCAGATACTATCAACACAGTCATGAGTGATTCTCTTAATATTTTTATAACAATAACATCTGTCATGGAAAACCTCAGTTAAATGATTTAACCAGCTCAAAGGTCAAAAGATTCCAGCCATCAACAAGGATAAAAAGTATAATTTTGAACGGCAGAGATATCATTACAGGCGGCAGCATTATCATACCCATTGCCATGAGTGCGCTTGCCACAATCATATCTATTACAATAAAAGGTATGAAAATATAAACCCCAATTTCAAACGCCTTCTTGAGTTCACTGATCATGAATGCAGGAATCAGGCAATAAGTCGGTACATCTTCAGAATTCCTGGGTTTTTCGATTTTTGAGAGTTTGACAAAAAGAGCGATATCTTTTTCACGCGTCTGCCTAAGCATAAAATCCCTGAATGGTTCTATTCCCCTGTCAAAAAAAACCTCACTGCTTATCTTTCCCTTAAGATAGGGCTGAAGGGCCTTTTCATTTGCTTCATTAAATGTTGGAGCCATAATAAATGCAGTAAGAAACAGTGAAAGGCCAACAATTACCTGAGTTGGTGGCATCTGCTGCAGAGAAAGCGCTCTTTTAATAAAGTCAAGAACTATGACCACCCTGGTAAATGCTGTTGTCATCAAAATAATAGAGGGAGCCAAAGTAAGAATTGTCAGCAAAAATAGAATCTGAAGACTGAGAGACACATCTTTTGGAGTTGCTGCCTCTTTAATATCAAAGGTGATCTTTGGTATTGGCATGCGTACTCCACCCACATCCTGCGCAAAGATAACACATGGAATAAGGATTATCAGTATCGCAAAAAAATATTTAAAAAATTTATTCATCCCTTTCCCTGTCCAGATTCTTCAGTCTGTTTTTCTGTTTTATCAGATAATCAAGTTCTACTCCCGAATCTTCCATTCGGCTTGATCCTGCTGAAGACCTGCTCTTCAGCCCTTTATCTTTTATAATTTCCGAGACCCTTCCTATTTGCCTGAAAAAATAATCCTGAAAGCCGCCTTCCTCTTTTACAGGCCTTGATCTCGAACTCATAAGTCTTATTCTGTCTTTTTCTTCCCGGTCTGTTATCTCGGTTATCATATTAATATTGTTTTCTGTTATTCCAAGTACAAACATCTTTCCAGCAACATCCACAACCTGAAGATAGCGGTTCTGTCCAACCGGCACAATGGACAAAACCTGTATAACATTCTCTCCAACCAGCTGAATCCCTGCCTTTTTGGTGACAAACCTGAAAAAATAATAAAATCCACCCACCATTAGTCCAAGAATTATAAGAGTCTTGAAAAGCATCCAGCCGGTTGACTCCTCCTGAACCTTTGGTTTAAAATCCTCTTCTGTGTAATCCTTCCCAATAGGGGAATCAGCTACATCCTTACCGGCCTCAGGCTTTTTTACTTCTTTCTGAGTTTTCTTTATATCGGGTTTTATTTTTTTTTCTGCATTTTTATCACCAGCGGAGAATCCACTGCCAAGAGCTGCAAAAAAGAAAAAAATTAAAATCACCACTGTATATTTCTTATTATTTTTCATCAATTATTATGTCTCATTAAAATACAAAGGAGATTTCTCCCCCTTTTATTATCCAACGGTTGTAAGCCTTTCATCCGGGCTTACTATATCAGTAACACGGACACCAAAATTTTCATCGATTACAACAACCTCGCCCTTGGCAATAAGTTTCCCGTTTACCAGAAGATCCACGGGTTCACCTGCAAGTTTGTCCAGCTCGATAATCGAGCCTTCCCCCAGGCCCAGTATTTCCTGAACCAGCTTCGAGGTTCTGCCAAGTTCAACAGTCAGAGTCATTGGAACATCAAGAAGAAGTGATATATCTCCCACAATTCCAGGAGCTATTCCCTCATCAAGAGGAGGAAATTTCACAGGGCTGATACCAATCTGCTCCTGCTGCTGAAACTGCTGCGGCTGTCCCTGGGGCTGACCGGACATTGCCCCGCCGCTCCTGGAAATCCCTGTAGAAAGGGAAAGATCCATAATATGGTAAAATTTAGAATTCAAGGTCCCTTCAACATTTATGTCATAGGTAACCTTAACCAGTTCTCCCATGGGGAGCTTAAGAGCAGAAGGATCATTAACCAGAGAAAGATTTGCCGGAGTTGCATTAACTCCGCCACCCAGCCTGTTGCCGAATTGAGTTGCCATCGAAGACAGCAATTGATTCGTAAACTCCTGGATGGTGCTCTGATGAGCATCCGTAAGCTCCGGAGGAGGTGTTCCAGTCTCATCTCCCATCATCAATGAAGATATTACGCCTGCATCATGGAAATTAAAAACAATCAGATTATTACCCGAAACAACTCCACTGTAGCCCATAGCAACCTGAACATAGTTTGCAGGAAAATCTCCCCGTATCATGTCCTGATTTTTCACCTCAATGACTGCATTGGATATTGTAAGATTTTTCCCTCCGAGATAACCGGCAAGCGAGGGAGCAACAATACCGGCTACGGAATTTATTACATCCCTCAGGGAATTCTGTTCTGCAGGAGAAAGTGCACTCCCGGACATTCCACCGTCAAAAGACGATGGAGAAGCAGAGGGAGACATCATATCATCGGCACCCTGTAACAGAGCATCTATTTCGTCTTGTGATAAAGAACCATCACCCATAGATTCCTCCAATTATTACTGTCATAAATATCAATTTACTACCAGCTGTTTAAAATAGACTTCTTTTATTTTTCCCTTTGAAAGACGAATGTTTACATGCGCCTTTATCTCCTCTGCCAGAGCAACTGCATCACTCACAGAATCAAGGTCTTCGTATTTTTTTCCCTGAAGCAGTATATTAATTATGTGCTGAATTTCATCCTTTCGATTGATCAGCTCATTATTCAGTTCAAGATTCATCTCATAAGCAAGCGCTATTGTCATTTTGACAAAATGAGGCTCAGCATCCGATGTTGTCTTGGAAAACGACGGAAGCTCATAAGTATGAAGCGGAGGAGGAGGAGGAGCCGCAACGATATCCTGACTCTTCTCATAAACCCCCTGCTGAACGTTTTTAGAGATAAGAAAAGAAATACCTGCCACAAGCACAACAAGAAGAATAAAACCCGCGACATAGAGCAGTATTTTTACAATCCTGGACGCGCCGGCAGATCCGCCACCTTCTTCGCCCCCCAGGCTCTCCTCTTCCTCTATAACATCATCTCTTTCCTCATCACCCATCTTATACCTGCCTGTTTATCTTGTAAGTAAGGAATTCTCAACATAAATATATTACTCAATAACTCAACAAATATCCAGTATGTAATTCATTCGATAGTTATGTGACATAATAACAAACATTAATTATTCATGTCAATTAATTTATACATTTTTGGAAGATGTCCTGAATATAAAACACTCTATCTCCATTCTTCATCAGGCAAAGGCCTTTTTATTTTATCAAGAGTGCTTTTTTTAAAAACCTTATCCCGCAGTATTACAACATCAACCCTACGGTTAAAAGCCCTTCCCTCAGGAGTATTATTGTCATCAAGAGGCCTGTGCTGTGCAAAAGCCACTGCAGAAAGCTTTTCAGGCTGAACACTTTCCTCTTCATCAAGATACCTGAGCACATTTACACTCCGGTGAGAAGACAGCTCCCAGTTCGATTCATAACCCTTTTTTACTGATCTCTCTGATACCGGAGTATTGTCTGTATGCCCTTCAATCCTTACGAAATTTGGCATTGTTTTTATAACATAACTGAGTTTTTTCAGAACCGGCCTGATATCCTCTTTCAAAACCGCACTCCCCGGATCAAAAAAAGAATCTCCGGAAAGAGTTATAACGAGACCTCTTTCATCCTCCGTCACCCTGACTTTCTTGCTTTTTATTTCAGGCTTAAAAACTGAGACCGCTCTTTTCAGACTCTTGGCCATGGCCCGACCCTCCCTGGTTGAGGGAAGGTTCAGCATATTCTGTCCCAGTTCTTCAAGCCTTCCGGCAGACAGAGAATAACCACCCTTGAACATACCAAGAGAACCCCTAAACGAAGAAAGAACCAGATAGAAATCTTTTCCATCTATCTCTGCAAAACTCATCATAACGATAAAGAAGGTCAGAAGAAGAGTGGTCATATCACTCCAGGAGACCATCCATGCAGGCGCCCCTTTCGGCTCCTTCTTTTTCTTTTTAGGTGCCACTAGTCACCAACCTCCTGGGTAATCTCCTCACGCTGTGAAGGCTCGAGGTAAGCAATCAGTTTGTCTCTTACAATCCTGGGGTTATCACCAGCCTGAATTGAAAGAGTTCCTTCTATCATTATAAGTTTCATAAGAACTTCTTCATTTGCCCTGATTTCGAGCTTATTTGCAATAGGAGTAAGTATGGCATTCGCCATAATCGCACCATAGAGAGTGGTAATAAGGGCTGTCGACATACCCGGACCGATCGCAGCCTTGTCTTCAAGATTTACCATCATAAGAATAAGCCCCATAAGTGTTCCAATCATACCAAAAGCCGGTGCTAAAAGTGCCCAATCCTCAAAAACCTTTTTCCCCTTGTCGTGTCTTTCCATGATGTATTCAAGTTCAGTCTCCATTATCCTTCGAACAAGTTCAGGATCTGTACCATCAACTACAAGCTGTATTCCTTTTTTAAGGAAATCATCATCGAGTTCATCAAGATCATCCTCAAGAGCAAGAAGCCCTTCTCTTCTTGCTTTCTCTGAAAACGAAACAAGTGTAATAATCATTTCTTTTGCATTCATCTCCGGAGCAAAAAAAGCAAACCTGATGATCTTGCTTACTCCAAGAATGTATGAAAGCGGATATGATGCGATGAGAGCTGAAAAGGAACCCATTACTGTTACCATAATGGACGGAGGGTCAAAGAACAGGAGAAAACTTCCCTGAGCGAAAATTATACCCAAAGCAAGAAATACCAACGATGCAACTATACCGCCAATGGTTGCTATATCCATAAAATACTCCGATATCCAATTTTAACATTTCAAAAGAACACCCGGTGCGCAGGAAGGTGTTCTTTTTACTTTTCGGCAGAAAGGATAAGATCAACAATTAAATTCCGGGATTTATTCACAAGCTGGATAAAAATACATTCACCTGATGCCCCGGAGGTCAGGGAAATGTATTTTCTATATAGTTATTGTTTTATAACTGCCAAATTTAAGATCTGAAATCCAACTGTTTATTGATAAAAGAGGGCTTAATTAACTATTGAGGATTTAATATTTCCGGAATTCATGTATAAACAAAGGACCGCATACAATCCTTTGATAACAATCACCGGAAGACAAACCATCTTACACCTTGTTTTCCAGATAATTCGATTCAAACTCCCCGAGACTCATTGTAATAAAAAAATCATCAAGTTTTGCAGTTCTGAAAACCGAAACCACTGTTTCGGAAAGATCAAAGAAAACAAGATCTATACCGAGTTTTTTTGCATTATTATGAAATTTTACCAGAATGCCTATTGCAGAAGAGTCAATATATTTAATTTTTTTGCAGTTTATCCCAACCACCCTGGGCCTGCCGGATATCTTTTCATTCCACACTTTTTCGATATACTGAATACTGTCAATGTAAAACTCGCCATCAATATTGATTACAGTCAAGCCACCATACTCTTTCACCTCTACGGCTATCATCGAATCACCCCTGTGAATATTTATATCATACATATTTCAACAGTCCTTTAATTTAAACCCGCCCGGCAGGAGAGTCAACATGAATTTCTTTGTTGTAATTCTTAATTTTTGCAACAATCTCATCTGTTTTTTCCAGAACCAGATATTTTTTCTCATTTGTAAGAGTAATGACCGTATCTGGCTTTTCTTCAATCAACTCGATATGAATCCAGTTCAGACAAAACTCTTCTCCATTCATTTTGTGAAGTTTAATCAAGACCGCCTCCTCCCCCTTTGTTTTTTTCTCAAAACCGTTTTGAAATAATCTTCGAGGTCTGTTTTAACAACAGATGTTTCCGAACAGCCCGGTTCACTCGAATCATAGACTTTCACTCTGTGTTTCAAAAGCAGCTCTTCCAGCCAGTATTTAGCCGTGAGAAACTGATTATCAGTATAAAAAAAGCGCTCACCCCTTTTTATTTGATACTCTCTTCTCTTACGGACAAGAGCTATTTCCAAAGACGGGAAAGTATTCACACGGTCAGACACTCTTAAATGACGCTGGTGAACCAGAGATTCCAGTGCATAGTATTCGGAACCAAAACCGAGGTCATTGCCAACAAGAACCAGACTATTAACATTGCAACCAAGAGCAAGTGATACTGCCTGAGTAGTTACAATATTTCCTGTTGCAACACTTCCAAGATCCAATCCGGCTTCACTCCAGAGGATGTTATACTCTGCTGAATCTATCATCCAGTTATAAAAACTAATATCCCCCTTCCAGCTCTTCAGATTAACATTCGACATACAGCTAAAAGCCAGAAGATGAATCTTCTCTGTATCAATTCCCCTGAAAAAGGGAGCAGGTGTTGTCTCACAGGACAACACATAATCAGGAACTATCCCCTGCTTTATGAGGGGCCTGAGTGCCATATCAACAGAGACAAGAAGTACATCAGGTCTGGTAAAATATTTTTTTAGTATATCAGTCTGTCTGTTGAGCGATGCTCCGGCACCAGCAATTACAACATTTTTTTTCTCAAAAAAGGGGATCACCCTTTTCAGGCCTCCATATCTATCTATAAGAGGCCTGTTTTTTTTGAGATTTAACTGAAAAGAATTGTATCTCTCTTCAAGAACACCATCATTCATCATTTCATAGAGTTTTTCTTTATGCATTAGAGACATTTAGTGAATTAAATCATCCTCTTAAAAGCGAGGTCACATACTTCACAATTTCAACATGATCAATATCAATTGGATCAATTGCTTCGAGAAGTCCGATAAAAAGAACAAGAGTCTGTGCAATTCTGGAAAGATACTTTGATTCAATATCAAATTTTCTCCTTCCCCTGTTTTCATCAGGCACAGCCGGAATGAGATTATCATAAAAGAATCTGTGTTTTCGAATAAACTTACTTATAATATTCATGATCTTCTCTTCTTCAAATGCATAGAGCAAAAGATTAATCATGATTTTTACATTTGTTTTGTCGAGTATGAATCTTTCAACACCAACGAGAGCAGATATTGGAGCAACCTCCTCCAGTTTTATATTCCAGTCAAGTATTGAGCTGTGAGCCTCTTCAAGCTCTGTAAAGATATCCTCAATGAGCTCCATGTAGATATCTTCCTTGGTTTGAAAGTAGTGAAGGACCCCGCCCTTGGAAAAACCTGATTCATCAGCGATATCCTGTACGGTAATTTTTGAATACACATCTCTTTCAAGACAGGCTTTGAGAGCATCGGTTATGATCTTTTTCTTTTTTTTAACTTTTTCCTCTTTTCTTACCATCATTGGTCTGTAACTCCCGGATAGAAATAATCTCAGATCAGCTAAAATGAAATCAATACAGATCCCACTTCATGCATTATTCCGAGAAATCTTTTTTTATAATGCAATGTTTTGCATTATCACTGAGAATGAAACCTCAGCAAATGCAGTCATCATTTTTTTGATAAGTAAGCAAATAAATCAAGCACTAAATTGACAAGCAAAATCTATGTTTATTTTTCAACATTATCAGTCAGC
The DNA here is from genome assembly GCA_964512685.1 of uncultured Leptospirales bacterium. Lineage (GTDB taxonomy): Bacteria > Spirochaetota > UBA4802 > UBA4802 > UBA5550 > CAZEJW01. Next base: position 37,539 of record CAZEJW010000011.1, read on the forward strand.
CATCAATCCCTGCTATTGTTACGTGCACCTGGTACAATGATCACGCACTATAGTTGCACTGATAATTATTATTGCCAAATACTATCGGTATCTGAATACTGGCATAAATAAAAAAGTCAGGAAACAATCAGTATCTAATGCTGAATAAAAAGAAATGCCAAAAAAAAACACTAAAACAATAATTACAAATTCAGAAGAGGAGACCGGACTCTTTGCATTTGAACTCGGGAAAAAATCAAAACCGGGGGATATTTTTGCGCTGAGAGGCGATCTTGGATGCGGCAAAACAATTCTCGCAAAAGGTATTGCAAAAGGTCTTGGAATAGAGGATAATATTACAAGTCCAACCTTCACCCTGATGGAAGTATACAGTGCAGAGGTTCCCTTGTATCATTTTGACCTCTACAGGATCGAATCAGAAGATGAGCTGGACAACCTTTTCTTTGAGGAATACTGGGAAGGGGATGGTGTTTCTGTTATTGAATGGGCTGAAAGAGCCGGAGAGAGGCTTCCTGAATCAAGAATAAATATTGATATTGAATACATAGATGATTCAAGAAGGAGAATCAGAATTGAATATCCTTGTGATTGACACGTCCTCATCAATGACTTTCATATCGGTAAGAACCAATGAAGGAGTATCTACCTTTTACAAGGATACTGGCAACTCTCATTCATCTACGCTTTTTGCCAATCTCGACAACCTGCTTCAGGAGAGAAATATCAGCATAAGAGATATATCCCTTATTGCAGCCGGTCTTGGCCCGGGATCGTTTACAGGAATCAGAATAGCGGTTACAACATGCAGAATGCTGGCTCAAATACTGGATATCCCTCTGCTGGGCATACCCACTCACCTGCTTTATGCTGCCTCAGCCGATCTTGAACCCGGATCAGATCTTGCAATTGCCCTTGACGCAAAGAAAAACAGGGTATTCGGAGCCCTTTACAGAATTACAGAGAATCCTCTTCAGCCTGAAGAAATAACCGAACCAGGAGATTATAACCTTGAATATCTCTATAAAGGATGCGGAAAGACTGCGGTGTTTTCAACAGGCAATGGAATTGAAAAATATTTTCCCGGTATTGAAAACAAGCCTGAGAAGCATACAGTTTTAAAGGATTTTACTCTTTCCGGAGAAAGGATTACATCTCTTGTTCGTGAGATCTACAGTAAAAATAAAGAGTACTGTGACATTTACAGAATTATCCCTCTTTACAAAAGAAAATCAGATGCAGAAATTGCAAAAGGATTCTGACCCGCTATTTATTTTTCAGTGATTTAATCAGCCTTGATTTGTAATCCGACTCCATTGGCTGAAGTACTGAATAGAAACGTTTCATTTCATCCTTTCTTGAGGAATTACCCTCAAAATCCACACCAACAAAGACCTCTCCTGCATCATTTACAGATGTTGCCTTGACTTCTCCATAAATTGTCAGAGGAGCCTGTAGTTTAAATACAATATCAAAGATAAAACCTTTTGCTTTAAGGATATGCTTCTTTATATTTTCATCCGTTATTTTAAGCTTTGCTCCGCCACGACTAAGATCAACGATCTCCTGATGCTGCTGAATAAGAACTGTATTTGCATCACGAATTCTGTCTACGAGTTTGAATGAATACTCCTTTAGCTCAAGAACCTTATCGAGTCCCAGTGTTTCACTCTTTGATATCAGCTGAATATAAGCAAAAGGAATGGATTGTTCTGTTTCTGTAATATAGATGATCGGCACAATAAGGATTGATTTATAACCGCGTTCAACATTCTTCTTGGCATAACCCTCGAGATCGCCCCCAAGTAAATCAAAGAAATCTAAGAAATCATCATTCATTGCCCTGTATGATTCAAGACTGGATACATCCTCAACAAAAAGGGTCTTGCCGGTTTTTCTTATTGTATTGAGAAGCAACCCCTTACTGTCGGAGCCCAGAACATCGACCTTTACAATATCACTCATCTTTGAATTGGAACTCTGGAACTGATCAAGAATGACTTTTATACTGGTTGGCATCTTAAACCCGGAAACGTCAATGGTATGCTTTGATATTCTAAAATTTGTGGCAACAACTTCATCTGTTGAAACTCTGAATCTCAGATCTCTTCTACCCTTAATCGCTCTTCTTGCGCTCTTTAACCTGCAGTGAAAATAACCCGGTCCTCTTTCTTCAACGACCTCCATATCTACTTCAAAATAACGGTCAACAAGACCATAAACGCTGATGTTTCCCGAATGATGAAAAGTCGGATCAGTCACAACCATAACTGTCTTATCAGCAAAAAATTCATTTATAGCTATTTCGATTTTATCCACTGCATATCTTATAAAGAGCTTTCTTTTTTGAAAATCACGTTTCAATATTTCGAGGATCAAATCAACATCTTCAATTATTTCATAATCTCTCTGCTGTCTTTGATTGATCTTTAGCAATTAAGGGCCTCTTTCTGTCTTAATAATAAAATAATATATACTCAACTATTGCCGATCCCATTCAGCCATGGAATACTAAAATATTCAGCAGCAGTTATAATCTATTATCAAATAATAAAACACAGTCTATTACAGATATCGTTGTTTGACAATATTTTCTTCATAAATTTATTCAATGATTTTTCAACAAAAAAAGAGGGATCGCTCCCTCTTCTTCAAAATAATAAAAGATCATGCCTAATTTTTAGGCTTGGCCTTAGCTTTACCTTTTGATTTTGCTTTAGCTTTTCCCTTTGCTTTGGGTTTTGCTTTAGCTTTTGCAGCCTCTTCCTTCTTCTTTGCAGCAGGTATAGCTTTTTCAAGCTTAGCTACATCAGAAGTTTCCTGTTTGAGTTCTTTCTCAAGCTTCTTGATTTTGTCTTTCTTTCTTTTGTAAGCATTTTCAAGTTGTTTTAATGATTGACCTTTCATTGATTGTTACACCTCAATTGTTTGTTTGAATTATTACCTTATGGTAAAATTAAATCGTATCGGATATTTATGCAAGCAAAAAAACACTATACGTAAAAGTGATTGAAGTTATGGATTCGATCTACTCCGAATCTGACCAACAGGCATAAACCCATGGATCAGAAAACAATACAGCATAATTTTTTTTACTCTCTTTCCTAAGTATCGTCATACGTATAACTTAACTTGAGGCCTCCATGGATTGAAAAGAAAAGAATTATTAAACTTTTCAGATCTCCAGAGCATAAACCATCGGAGTCAACATCATTTTTCATGCAATCTTACAACGCTGCGTTTGCTGAAAAGAAAAAAACTCCTGCAACCGGTACATCCTCGAAGGGCCGCCTCAATAAGATATTGATTTATCAGGATAACAACCGAAACTCCCTGCAATACAGCTTATCACAGCGCTGGAGAAGGCATTCATTACCATCAGACTTCCTGATAAACACTTTAATTCATTCGAACACATAGATATTATTAATAACTTGACCTCTAAAGGGTTAATCTGACAATAACACTCCATAAAAATAATTAAAGCTGGCGGATCATGAAAAACAAATTACCAATCGTAACAATAACAGGAAGACAGAATGTAGGCAAATCAACCCTGTTCAATGCAATCATTAAAGAAAAGAAGGCCATAGTGGATGCTCATCCCGGGCTTACAAGAGATATACTGTCATTCGATGTAAACTATAACTCCGTTTCGTTTTCCATAACAGACAGTCCCGGGCTCGACCTGGCACATTCATCAGAACTCTCCGGCCCTATACTGGAAAACGCACGACAGCATCTTGAAAAATCCTCTGTAATTATATTATTGATGGAAAGTCCTGCTCCGGATTCTTTCGATCTCGATCTGGCTGACATAATAAGAAAACTTTCAATACCTACTATTATTGCTGTGAACAAAATGGACAGTAATGAAAGACTGGAAAACATGACAAATTTCTATGAGGTTGGCTTCAATGACATGATTCCAATCTCAGCCCTCAGAGGCAAAAATGTAAACATGCTGCTCGATGCAGTCACTGAATACCTGCCTCAGAATAATACATCGATCAACCCTCCGGATATAAAGCTTTCAATTGTTGGACGCCCGAACTCAGGCAAATCGACACTGCTCAATGCATTCCTGGGCTTTGAAAGGTCAGTTGTGTCGGATATCCCTGGAACCACCAGAGATCCAGTTGGAGACATCTTCCCTTTTTACGGAAAAAATATTGAAGTGATAGATACCGCAGGCATCAGAAAAAAAAGAAATATAACCGGCAATGTTGAATTTTATTCTCTTACAAGAACCATTGATGCGATAAATAAAAGCGATGTAGTTATACACCTGATAGATGCAGAGCTTGGCATTTCAGAAACAGACAAAAAAATATCCGATGAAATTATAAAAGCCAGAAAACCAATGGTAATCGCCATCAATAAATGGGATACTGTCGACAAAGATGATAAAACCTTTGAACAGTATAAAGACAGGCTGATTTTTAAATTCTTCAAGGCCGGTGACTTCCCTGTAATTTCCATCTCTGCAAAAAACAAACAGAGAATTCACAAGCTGCTCGAGACGGTTACAGATCTGAAGGAAAGATCTCAAAGAAGAATTGAAACTCCAAGACTCAACAAGACACTTGAGAGGCTTCAGTCTTCCAGGAAACTCCCGCAGCTGGGAGGGAAACTCAGAGTGTATTATGGTACCCAGATAGAAACTGTTCCACCCCAGTTCAAACTTTTCGTTAACAATGCAGAATTATTCAAGAGAGATATTGTAAGGTATTTCGAAAAAGAAATACAAAAAGAATTCGATTTAAATGGGATTCCGGTAATAATTCACATTGAAGGCAAACCAAAAAGAGCAAGCAGGAAGAAAAAATAATTTCATATAGTGCTTCTTCCCTCAATTGATTTTACAATGGTGGCACTGTCTGCAAACTCAATATCCGATCCGACAGGAAGACCGTGTGCTATTCTGCTGACACGTATTCCCATATCCCTGAATACTCCTGCGATGTAGAGAGTGGTTGCATCCCCCTCTACAGAGGGATTAAGGGCCAGAATGAGTTCCTTTATATCCCCTCCTTCACATCTCTTTTCAAGATTACGAAAATTAAGCTCTTCCGGACCTATTCCGTCAAGCGGAGAGATGACCCCATTCAATACATGATACATGCCCCTGTATTCGCCCGTCCCCTCTATGGTGAGAACATCCTTCCTGTGCTCCACAACACAGACGATGGAAAAATCCCTTTCACTGTCACAGCAGATAGAGCATACATCAGCATCCGAGATTCCTCCGCATACAGTGCAGGTCGTTATATTCTCACGCAGAGATGTTACAGACGACAGGAGCCTGCTGACATCATCATCACGCATATCAAGAAAATGAAAGGCAAGACGGGCCGCGCTCTTTGGCCCGATTCCCGGGAGTCTGGATAACTCCTTTACCAGATGATCAAGATAGTGTGAAGGATTTGCCATAATAAATTTATTTCATAAGGCTCGAAAGATCCATTCCGCCTGTAAGTTTGGACATTTCGCCTGTTGAATAATCCATTATTTTTGTAACCGCATCATTCACGGCAGATGCAACAGATTTCTCAATCTTTTTTGCGTCTCCGCTTTCAATCAGAGAGTTATCAATTGAAAGATCAGCAACCCTGTACTCCCCTGTAACTACAGCCTTAACAAGACCATCCGGGCTTTCTCCCTCAAGTTTTGTTTTCTTCAGTTTCTTCTGAAAATTTTTCATTTCCCTCTGCATTTTCATGAGGTTCCCAACATCTCCGAGTCCTTTTAACATTACTTTTCTCCTTTTTCTATAATCTGGCCATGAAAAAATTCCACAATCCTGTCAACAGCAGGGTCTTCTTCATCGGCTTCATCTTTTTCATTGGCATATTTTGTTATCATTTCTGCATCAGGAAGAGGTGATTCATCCTGATAAACTGCTGTGTTTTCCTGATTTGGTACTGCAGTTTCCTTTCCTGATCCGGCATGAGACTTCGAAGCTTCCTGTTTTGCTACAGTAACATTTATCTCTCTGCCTATTCTCCTGGAAATTTCATCCTTTATTATGGACGTATTCTCAGTGTCAAGCATTCTATAGTAATATGATTTATCAGCACCGCCAGGGAAAACAAGGCAAAGGTTATCACCCTTAAGTTCAACACTGGCCTCCTTGAGAATAAACTGGAGGTACTGGCGCCCTTTATTAAGTGATGTAATAAAATCATCCCATTCCCTTCTGATGCTGACATCTGCACCTGGATTTCCATTATCCGAATTATCTATCTTTTTTTTTTGATCAGCCGCCTGTGGCGCCTGAGATACAGACCGTGAGGGTAACTGCCGGGCGGGCGTTGCTACTGCCGCGGGTTCATCATTCAGCTTTTTAATTATTGATGAAAGAGAAGGAGATTTTTTTACAGCTATCATATCCAGAAGCGCCATCTCAAAATTAACTCTTGCGTCTCTTGCATACCTGAGTTCAGTAAGAAGAGCGTCTGCGATTCTGAACATTCTTGCGAGTTCATCATCACAGAACAGTGAATTCAGAGAGGTTATCATTTCAACCTCCTGATCGGAAAGGCCAAGTACATTTCTAAGAGACACCCCGTTCAGAATAAGCCTCATGCTCCTGAATATATCTATAAAACCCCCGATATACCTTGGGATGTCTATTCCGATGGTAATAACCCTGTCGATTTCCTCTATCACTCCGGAGGTATCCTCAGCTGCGATATGAGAAAGCATCTTTATATAACTTTCGGTTGGCATTATACCAAGAACAGAAAGAGCGTCCGATTCCATTATCTCATAATCTTCATCCCCAGTATCAGAAAAAGATATTACCTGGTCAAGAAGGGACTGTGCATCACGCATTGACCCGCCTGATGCCCTTGCTATAGGGAAAAGGGCTGAATCGGAAATTCGGTATCCTTCTTTCTGAACTATACTTCGCATATGATCCACAATTGGTTCAATAGGAATCATCTTGAAAAAGTATTTCTGACATCTTGAAAGAATCGTTTCAGGTATTTTATGATATTCTGTTGTGGCAAAGATGAATACTACATGAGGTGGAGGCTCCTCAAGTGTCTTGAGCAGAGCATTGAATCCCTGGTTGGTAACCATGTGAACCTCGTCAATTATATATATCTTGTACGAGGATTTCACAGGAGCAAAATTTACATTTTCTCTGAGCTCACGTATATCATCAACACTGTTGTTGGAAGCGCCGTCTATTTCGATCACATCGAATGAGGTACCGTTCTTTATTTCGAGACAGTTTTCACACTTTTCACATGGTACAGGCGCAGGTCCTCCTTTACAGTTTAAAGCCTTTGCAAGGATTCTGGCCATAGTTGTCTTTCCAACCCCGCGCGGGCCTGAAAAAAGATAGGCATGGGATATTCTTCCGCTCTTTATACTGTTCTGAAGGGTTCGAGAAACATGATCCTGGAATATTACTTCATCGAAATTCTGGGGACGCCATTTTCTGGCAATTACCTGATATGACATATGGGTTCATTAACCTGTTTCGTTCCGTTTTTTTCAGGAAACAGAATTCGGAGAGGGGGGGATTCGAACCCCCGGTAACTTTCGCTACACACGGTTTCCAACCGTGCTCCTTCGGCCTCTCGGACACCTCTCCATATTTTGTTCAGGGCAATTTCTTTTCGGAGAGAGAGGGATTCGAACCCTCGGAGGGTTAACCCCTCAACGATTTTCGAGACCGTCCCCTTCGGCCAGCTCGGGCATCTCTCCATTTTGCCTGAATTATCCTCTGCAAGCTGCTGATTTTTGTAAAGGATTTTTTCAATCAGCAGTACGATACGGACATAAAAACAGGGGGAATACTTCCCTACAGTTTTTCTTCAAGAATGGCCATTATATCTTCACTCTCTGTTGCGTCCGGAGTGAAAACCAGCCCCAGCTTTTCATAAAAACCAATAAGCGGCGCTGTCTTTTCGTCATATGTTTTAAGTCTCTGTTTTACGACTTCTTCTGTTTCATCATCTCTCTGTACAATATCGCTTCCGCAAATATCGCACTTGCCTTCAACCTTTGACGGTTTAAAAGCAACATTATAAATAGCCTGGCAGTCAGCATTGGAACAGGTTCTTCTGCCCGCGAGTCTCTTAATTATCAGATCTTCAGGAACCTCAATATTAACTACCTGATCAAGCTCCATATCAATCTTCTTCAAAAGATCCTGAAGGTCTTCGGCCTGAGGAATAGTCCTGGGAAAACCATCAAGAATAAACCCTGAACTGCAATCATCCTGCTGAAGTCTTTCCTCTATAATTCCCATTATAACTTCATCAGGCACCAGCTCTCCCTTGTTCATATACTCTTCAGCTTTTTTACCGATTGCTGTTCCTTCTTTAACAGCAGCCCTTAAAATATCCCCTGTAGATATCTGGGGGATATTATATTTTTTCACAAGCAACTTGGCGAGAGATCCCTTACCCGCTCCAGGTGCGCCTAAAAGAATGAGCTTCATCACAAATCTCCTTATCTTTTCAAAATTTTTATATTTCGAACTTCAAACCTTAATTAAAACGGTTCAAATCAGAAGTTCTCAGGCATCAATAAAAATATCTGAATTGAAACCATATTGGGATACAGTTCATTCAGGAATTCACGTTTTTTTGGATATAGCTTGCCCGGGCAGGTTTTTTGCAGAATCTAAAACTTTTTCGATCGAAGATTATGTGCCCAGGGCGGGACTTGAACCCGCACAGGATAACTCCCACATGGCCCTCAACCATGCGTGTCTACCAAATTCCACCACCTGGGCAGATGGTTTCGTACAGTAAATAAATACTGTTTGTCAAAAGACTTGAACTTGATAATAATTGCCGCGATTATTGTCAATGATATTTAAAACAAAATTTTAAAAAAATAAGAAAACACAGCCTCAGGCTGTACGGCAGCCAAAGGCCGTGCCAATACTTTACGTTATTAGAACCAGACCGCTTGATCAGTATACTATTTCAAGAACTTCATCAAAATAATTCACGAAGTGGGCCTTTACTCCCTTCTTTATGTAATCAGGAAGCTCCTCGAAATCCTTCTTGTTTTCAAAGGGATAAATAATGGTTTTGACCTTTGCCCTTTTGGCTGCAATGGTCTTCTCCTTTACTCCGCCAATAGGCAACACCTTTCCTGTAACAGTGAGCTCTCCGGTCATAGCTATATTGCTTTTTACCGGCTTTCCTTTTGCAAGAGAATAAAGGGCTGTTGCCATTGTTATACCCGCAGAAGGCCCGTCCTTTGGTGTTGCGCCGGCTGGTACATGAAGGTGTATATAATTGTTCTCAAAGAAATCCTTTTCGATTCCATAGTCATCCGCCCTGGAACGAACATATGTAAAGGCTATCTCTGATGATTCCTTCATTACATCTCCAAGCTGGCCTGTCTGCCTGAACCCCTTGGTTTTACTCGGCACTGCAGTTGCTTCTATGTAAAGAGTAGCTCCTCCCATACTGGTCCATGCCAGTCCCATTACAATACCGGCTATTCTTTCATCATAAAGAGAATCATCAAGAAACCTGGGCTTACCGAGAAACTCTTCAAGATTATCAGGAAACACCTTAACCGATTCAGTATCTCCTTCTGCAAACTTTCTGGTTACCTTTCTCATTATCTTCTTTATATGATTCTCGAGGCTTCTCACTCCGGCCTCTCTTGCGTATCCGTCAACAATACTTCTTATTACCTTTGTGTCTATTTTTACATCGTTCTTTTTAAGGCCATGCGCCTCAGTCTGTTTTGGCACAAGATACCTCTTTGCAATCTGCACCTTCTCTTCCATAATGTATCCGGACAGGTGCATCACCTCCATTCGATCGAGCAGGGCCCTGGGAATCGTATCCATCTGATTGGCTGTTGCAATAAACAGGATATTTGAAAGATCAAACCTGACATCCAGGTAATGATCGAGAAACTGTGAATTCTGCTCAGGATCGAGTACCTCGAGCAGAGCAGATGCAGGATCGCCCTGAAAGCTTGCGCCTATCTTGTCTATCTCATCCAGCATAATTACAGGGTTTGCAGAGTCCACTGTCTTGAGACTCTGAATTATCTTTCCGGGCATTGCTCCTATATAGGTTCGTCTGTGCCCCTTGATCTCCGCCTCGTCCCGCATTCCTCCGAGAGAAAAACGATAGAACTTTCTATTGAGTGATTCCGCTACAGAACGGCCAATGGAAGTCTTACCTACGCCAGGAGGGCCAACAAAACAGATTATCGAGCCGGATATATTGCCCTTCATCTTGCCTGTACTGATAAATTCAAGAATCCTTTCTTTTATATCATCCAGGCCATAGTGATCCTTGTCCAGAATCTTCTTTGCCATATGCACATCATAATTGTCTTCAGTATATATTCCCCAGGGGAGGGATGTCAGCCAGTCAAGATAGTTTCGGCTCACTCCATACTCTGCTGAGTGAGGTTCAAGAAGTTTCATTTTATTGAGCTCTTCATCCACCTTTTTTGCTGCCTCTTCGCTCATTTTGAGCTTTTCTATTCTCTGCTCGAACTTTTCTATTTCAGAGCTTTTCTCATCCTTCTCAAGCCCAAGCTCTTTCTTTATTTCCTTCAGCTGTTCCCGCAGGAAGAACTCCTTCTGCTGTTTTGATATCTTCTGTTCAATCTGCTGTGATATCTTCATCTGGAGTTTACTGAGCTCGATCTCCTTTTTGAGAAGAAGTATGACCTTTTCAACACGCTTGTACATATCAAAGGTTTCGAGTACATCCTGGATCTCCTTTGCGTCAGCGGATGTCATTGATGCGACAAAATCCGCAAGCTTGCCAGGATCATCTATTGTATACCTGCTGAGAAAAAGCTTCAGCTCTTCCTGGAAGAGCGAATTGTTTTTTATTAGATCCTTTACGGAACTGATGATAGCCATGGAATATGCTTTTGTTTCATCATTATGAATGATCTCTTCCTCATAAAGATGATCAACTCTCCACTTTATAATGGGCTCATCCTGAACCACATCCCTGAATGTAAATCTGCCAAGGGCATTGATCATCACCTGCACAGCATGGTCATCTATTGGAGTGACCTTTATGACCTTTATTGCAACTCCCACTTTGTAAAGATCCTTTGAATAGATCCTTCCCTCGTGCTGACTCTCTACCAGAACTACACCGCCTATACCATTCTCGAGCTCCACCATCTGGTTTGCGCTCTTGAGCATAACATCACCTGTAAGAACCAGGGGAATCATCATGCCAGGGAAAATGGGCCGCTGAGAAAGGGGTATTATGGGCAAAACCTCAGGCAATATTTCATTCGCCACTACAAGCTGATGTTCTGAATGTTTCTTGTTTTCTTCTGTCATATCACCATCCCGAAAATATTATTACTGTTCTAATCTAAAGAGGATTATTTTTTTCTGATTTCTCCAATCCCCTTCACCATGTATTTTTTAACTTTCCATTCATCCGCAAAATACACATATTCACTTTCAGAAGTGCTTACCGGATACCTGCCCTCACTGTCTTTGCTGTAGATATAAAAAGAAATATCCCTGTTCATAATTTTTATCTTAACACTGCACAGGGGTACAGACAATCCTTTTTTACCGTCTTTTCTGAACCCGGAGGCTTTAAGGGGATTAAGAGACGATATTATTGCATCAACCCTGTTTGTATCTAGCGCAACGCCTTCATATCCGCGGCATACCCATGATGTCTTTGGGTTCAATGGCGCCTTTTCATCCTTTCCCTTTTCTGCCTTTCCTTTTTTTTCTGCCTCTTCTGCCTTTTTGTAGAAGGAAAGTTTTTTTCCTCCGCAGTTTATACCGAATGACTCAACAGAATCCCTGGTTACGCGCAGGATCTCTTTATCCCTTATATCATCGATCTTCTTTTCAAACTCACCTTGAAAAGTTCCGTCTGCCAGGAGAACTCCGGGAATGCCTTCAACCCTAATATAAGTCTGTCTTCCGGTTGATGTTTTTTTCCCGACAAAAAGGGTTCGAACAGCACGGCCGTCTTTTTTCAGTTCTACCCTGATTTGTTTTTCAGGAACAAGGTCATATCTCACATAGCGTTTCTCCCCTGATACCACATCTATGAGTTCGAGGTCTTTCGCCTTTTTAATCATTCCGTTTACAACTGCCGAATCAGCAGGATACTCTCCGGGGCTGATATTCCACACCCCGGCCTTTTTCTTCAACTGTATACTTCCGGAAGGACGGTCAACCGACATCTCTGTAACCTCCCCTTCCCATTTCTCAAGATCTGGTGTGCCTGAGGGTTTGTAATCCCTCAGGAATATATACGCGAGCAGCACAATGGCCGCGCCAAGACTCAGTAATATTTTTTTATTCATTCCATCCCCCCTTTGAAAAAGCAGCCTGAATTCTCTTCTTCCTGGAGACTCTCGCTCTCCACACGATTATACCCGCAAGTATTACAAAGAACGGAACACCGCCTATATTGATCGCCTTAAGAATAAACCTTGTACTGTCTTCTGTTTTTTCAAGGGGATTGTATTCAAGGCTTTTGCTCATCATTTCAGGCACGTAATGGTTGCCTGCAAGATAGTCTACCATACTGTGAAGGAGGTGATCGTTCGAGTTGTGAGAACCGCCTCTTCCGCCTGAAAGAATCTTTCTGGCATACATCATTATGCCCGAACGGGTGATCTCTGATGTTCCTGTAACAATTATCTTTGTTTCCGAGGATTCTATTGTTGAATCAAGACGTTTAACTGTTTTGATTTGTCCCTTTTCATCCGCCTTTACCGGAAGAGGTTTTCCCCTGTAGAATGAATCAAACCTGCCAGTTACCAGAGCAGAAAGGGGATAACTCCGCAGATCATCCTTACGGTTCATATCCATAAAATGAGGATTGAAGTTTATTCTTCCCTGCATGATCCAGCTTTCTTCTGATGAGTTCACGAGCTCTGTTGCCTTTGCGCCTTTTTGTCTAAGAAGGTCATTGTCGAGTTCCAGTTCTGCTGCCTTAACAAACAGGGCACTGTTAAGATGCCGCGTTATAAGGCTGTCTCTGCTGAGGCCGGACCTCAGAATAACAGGAACAACAGGGTAATCCTTTATCATTGAACCTAGATTGACCTTTGAACAGCTTTTATCGAGCACAACATTCTTTTTGACTGTTACTCCATACGAGGAAAGGAGTTTCTCAACGCCGGTATTTACAGGCAGTACAACAGGCTGCTGTCCAAAGGGATTCTGCCCTCCGGCCTGGATTTCATTGAATGAATCAATAAAGAAAAGGCCTCCCTTACCCTTCATGAGAAACTGGTCTATTCTGTAAAGCTGCTCATCAGTAAAACTGCTTTTAGGACCGTTTACTATTATGCACGACAGATCATCAGGGATATCCGCACTGAGATCGATACTCTCTATTTCATACATATCAGAAAGGAGTTTTTCAAACAGGCCCCCTCCCTCACCGCTTCTGTCATCAGCGAGGTTGACTGTATTCGCTGCTGTTACATAACCGACCTTCTGACTTCTCGTAAGGAGAGCTCCGACCTGCTCGTTTATTGAATCCTCGAGACCTCTCAGGCCTGTTATTGCATAATTGCCAAACAGAGTGGGAGCCAGTGAAAGCTCTATGGTTTTAAATCTGTCACCAGAGCGGATAACAATACCGAGGATTCCCTCGCCTGCCTTTATTCTTTTACCTGAGGGGGTTTTTCCATTACCCCACCTGAGTTTCTGAATGCCGTAGAGTTCGGATACAGAGGAGGTGTCTCCGCTAACAGATGGGTCTGCCACATCCATCACTATCTTACCATTGTTTCTCAGATTGGATTTCTGAACCGCTTCCTTTACGATATCCTGCACCTTGTCTATTCCGTCAATTGGAAGACTGCCAAGATTGCTGTCAAGGTAGAGGGTAAGTTTTACAGGTTCTTTGAGGCCAAGCAGCCCGTCTATCTTGCCTGTCATCTTTTCTATGAGGGATGTCATTTTATACTCAAGACCGTCAGGCGATACAACCATGTCGAGTTTCTCAATGAGGTCTGCATGCTGAATCACAACCCCCATATAGGTTCTCCTGATCTTGACCTGGTCATCAACAAACTCCCTGCTCGAAACAGGCTGTATGCCAAAAGAAGAAGCCTGCTTTTCAAGGTCTTCAGGGTCTACCAGCTCATAGCTGAAATAACGGTTTCCGTAATAGTCATACTCTTCAAGGAGATCTTTGAGATAGCGGTAAACTGCCGCGTGTTCAGCAGGAAGATCCCCTGAGAAGAGCACCCTTACCTTGAGTTTTTCCTTGAGCTCTGAGACCACCTCTTTGCTTTTGTCTGACAGAGAATAACTCTCGTTTCTCGTAAGATCAAACCTGAGGTTGAGGGTAGAACCCGCAATGTTTACAAGTATTATAAGCACAATGAATATTGCTGTCTGAAAATCTCTTTCATTCATGCTGAAAAAATTCCTGAGAAACTCTCCAGCTTTTGTGAATATTTCCTTTATCCTGTTCATGACTATCTCCTGTCCTCAATGATTCTCGTTGTCAAAAGCATCGAAATAAGGATGAGCGACACAAAGTAGATTATATCCCTTGAATCGATGAGCCCCTTTGAAATATTCTGGAAATGAAAATCAGAACCAAGATACTCCATGAACCCGAGCCATGAGGGCAGAAACATGGTTATCTTGTCAAAGAGGAAGAGACCAAGACACACTGCCCATCCTGTAATAACCGCTATTATCTGGTTGCGGCTGAGAGATGAGGTCAGGAGTCCTATCGAAGCATATGCGCCTCCAAGAAGTATTGACCCCAGATACCCGCCTATAATGGGCCCGAAATCAGGAGACCCTACTGCAAGAACCGTTACGAGATATATCAGGGTCGGGGATATCATGATTGAAACAAAAGCCAGCGCAGCCATGAACTTGCCGAGAACAATGTCCCAGGTTTTTACAGGCAGTGTCACAAGTATCTCTATTGAGCCTGACTGTTTTTCTTCTGATATGAGCCTCATGGTCACTGCCGGTACCACAAAGGTGAAAATCAGAGGAAAGAACTGAAAGAGATTTCTCATCTCTGCCTGGTTAAAATAGAAGAAATCCTTAAAAAAGAAAAAACCGGTAATTATCAGAAAAACCGAGATTACAATATATGCAACAGGACTCGTAAAATATGCCCTGAGCTCATTCTTCATTATTGTCTTAGCTTCATTAAGCCTGTACATTGTTTCCTCCTGCTGTCAGCTGCCTGAATACCTTTTCAAGAGACTGCTGTTCCTGTTTCATTTCATACATCACCCACCCGCTTTCAGCAACCATCCTGAAAATGTCAGGCCTTAATTCTGTTGTCATGCCTGCGGATACAATGAGTGAAACCTGGTCTGAAGCTCCCTGCACTTCCCTGACATCTGTGACGCCTTCGATTGTTCTGAGTTTTTCCGAAACCGAAGTGAAATCTGCTCCGCTTACAGTGAGTTCAATATTTTTCACCCTGTCAGCTGAATTCTGAAGATTGTCTGTTCTGTCATCAGCGACTATTCTTCCCCGATCGATTATTATTACCCTGTCGCACGTTGCCTCAACCTCCGGAAGAATATGGGTTGAAAGGATGACTGTTTTCTTTTTGCCTATCTCCTTTATAAGGTTTCTTATCTCAACTATCTGGTTAGGATCAAGGCCGCTTGTTGGCTCATCAAGGATGAGGATTTCAGGATCATGGATCATTGCCTGGGCAAGCCCCACTCTCTGTTTGTATCCCTTTGAAAGCTCATTAACGTTTTTGTGCATTACCTGGTTTATTCCGCACAACTCACCCATTTCAGCGATTCTCAAGGGATCATTAACTCCCCTGATATCCGCTATGTATTTAAGAAAATCGAATACTATCATGTCTCCGTAGATCGGAGCTGATTCAGGCAGATACCCGAGGATTTTCCTGATTTCCAGCGGATCTTTTTCCGCATTGAAATCACCAACAGTGATATTGCCATTACTGGCTTTGAGATAACCGGTAAGCATCCGCATTGTCGTTGTTTTGCCTGCACCATTCGGTCCAAGCAGGCCTGTAATCTCTCCATCCCTTATGGAAAAGGAGATATTATCAACAGCCAGAAAATCTCCATAATACCTGGAAACATCAGTTACGCTTATCATTAGACTTCTCCACTGTATTTTTAATGATGAATTCCTGAAACAGAATCATTCATTATTTTAATTCTGCTTAAGATGCCTCTATGCTATAGTTCAGCAGGGTTGTAAATGAAAATTTGCACCTGCACAGCAATAACACCAAAAGAAAATACAATCTCCTGGCGTTAAGAAACAGCTGTGCTTTAATATTTCTATATTGGAAGGTTATATATGTTTTTTTACATGAAGGATTGTTACATTTTGAAAATATTTCCGGGAATTTTTTCAGACCCTGGCGAAATCATCCTCAAGGCGCTCGATGTCGTCTTCACCGAAATAATCGCCTGTCTGAATTTCAATGAGAACAAGGTCCTCTGTTCCATTGTTTCCCACCCTGTGAATCGCCTCTCTTGGAATATCCACTGACTCACCGCTTTTAAGAACATG
>CAZEJW010000012.1:0-46416 GCA_964512685.1 uncultured Leptospirales bacterium
TATATTAGCCTCGGTACCCGATATATTAGCATCGGTACCCGCTATATTAGCATCAATACCCGATATATTAGCCTCGGTACCCTCTGAACTGAGGTCGATGGTAAAAATCAGAGATTTGGGAATGTTTTCCCCCGGTAATGAACGGTCGCTACCGTTCCCTACACGGAGAAAACGGTTTCATACAGAAAGAAACAGGCAATAATTTCAACATCACAATCTTAAAGCCCCCTTTGGGGGTTTGGGGGAAGGGCTTTGGGGGAAGGGCTTTGGGGGAAAGGGGTTTGGGGGAAAGGGGTTTGGGGGAAGGGCTTTTGGCGGGCCCATGATTTTTGGGGGTCACGAGTCATGCCGCTTTCGGGTACCGAGGAGTATAATATCCCTCAGAGATTCAACGCCCCTTGCGCACATCCACCTCTTTTCAAAATCACGGGTCTGCACCAGCTGTGCAATAGCAGCAAGGGCTCTCAGGTGAAAATTCCTCTCATCCTTTGTGCCCATGAGAACAAACACAGACCTTACATCCGGGGCTTCATCCGAAAAGCATACTCCGTTTTTACACCTTGCAACGAGTATATCAAACTTTTTCTGGCCTTCGATTATAATGTGCGGAATCGCAAGGTGCGAGGTAAGAGCAGTACTGCTTTCATTTTCCCTTGTAAGAAGAAGCTCATATATCTTTTGCGATGGCATCTCGAGATGCTGAGACAAATGTTCCGCAACAGAGTGAAAAAATGTTTCAACACCCAGCTCATCATCAATATCCAGAATAACGCTGTTCTCGATTACAGAATCGAATCTGTCAGTAACAATATCATCCCTTTCTCTTATTACCTCTTTGAGTTCGGTTTCAAGTGAATGGGATGTCAGCTCTTTTGCGGTTATTCTCTCTATCAGGTGCATGAGTGCATGTTCCTTCTCGAGCAGCACTCTTCCGAAGAAGAAGTATACAATAACGCCGCACACAAAAAAACCAACAGTAATATAAAGAGCTACCATTCCAATTTCGTATAACAGGAAAATGAATCCGCATATTCCCGCAATCTGAATCCATGGATACAGAGGAGCAGTAAATCTTGGCTGATAATTCTGAAGCCTGCTCTCCCTCATTATAATATTGGCAAGGCATGAAAAAATATAGGTCAGAATCAAAACGCTTGATGCAGCCTTGATGATTGTTTCGAGATTGAGAAAGAGTGATGCCAGAACCATTATTCCTGTAAGCAGTATCGAATAATGCGGAGTATTGAATCTTGTATTTACCCTTCCAAGTATTTCAGGTAACAGCTTGTCTCTGCTCAGTGCAAGGGGATACCTTGAAGCGCCCATTATTCCCGCGTTAGCAGCAGAAGCAAAACCGAGTATTGCGACAAAGCAAAGAACCACAGCTCCCGGCTCTCCGAAAATAACAGCAGCACCGTCAGAGACAGGCCTCAATGATGAGGCAAAACTTACCGAATCGAGAAGACCGGTCGTAACAAAAACACAGAGCATAAAGATGAGCATTACAACAATAAGAGAAAGAATCATTCCAAGCGGAAGTGTTCTGCCCGGATCTTTAACCTCTTCTGCAATGCTTGCTACTTTCAAAAGACCGCCATATGATACAAAAACAAAACCAGCTGTCGATAATACAGCCATAACTCCGTTTGAGGCAAATGGCTGAAAATGATCCAGATTTACTGAAGGGAAACCATATATGAGATATACCAGCAGAACAGGAATAATGATGAAAACCAGGCAAATCTGAATCCTCCCTGCTCCCTTTGTGCCAATGAAATTTATTGCAAGAAAGACAATGAGAAGTACAACAGAAACCACCCTGATATCCACATCAAGGAAAAACCCTGTAAAAGCGGCCATTGAAACAAGCTCGAATGCACTTTTGAGGGAGAGAGCAAGCATGGTAACAAGACCATACACAGTACCAACCACAATACCCATACTTCTGGTCACATAGTAATAGGTTCCGCCTGACTTGGGCATTGCAGTAGCAAGTTCAGCCTGACTGAAAAGGCCGGCGGAAGCGAGAAGGCCTGCGAGAAAATACGAAAGAAAAACAGCAGGGCCGGCCTGAACAAAGGCGAGTGCAGGAAGCAGAAAAAGGCCTGAGCTCAGCATTGCCCCTGTGGTTATACAGAAAACATCCAGCAGATTGAGGTTTCTTGAAAGCTTGTTCTCAGTATTTGACATTTCAATTTCCTGTCAGGAATCCATACTTCATCATCCGGTTCCTGAGATTTTTTCTAAGACTCCACAGACCGCTGATAATCCACTTGACATAGTACAGAGTTCGTTCAGGATACTTCGAAATTCTGTAATTTAAAATACATTAACCTGAATTGGATACCCTTCAAATAAAAAAAGAATGAAGATAAAAAGGTCCGATCCTATGGTTTTTACCAATATGAAAGGGGGCAAAAGAATGTCAATACCATTACGAAGCGAATCAAGCACAAAAGGGAGAAAAATGGCCGGTGCCCGGTCACTCTGGCGTGCAAATGGAATGAAAGAAGAGCACTTTGGAAAACCGATTATTGCCATAGCTAATTCGTTTACACAGTTTGTACCGGGACATGTACACCTGCATGAAATAGGACAAAAGATCAAAGGGATAATTGAAGCAAGCGGATGTTTTGCGGCAGAATTCAATACAATAGCCATTGATGACGGAATAGCCATGGGACACAATGGAATGCTCTATTCGCTTCCGTCAAGAGATCTCATAGCAGACAGTGTTGAATACATGTGCAATGCGCACAAGGTTGACGCGCTTATCTGTATACCAAACTGCGACAAGATCATTCCGGGGATGCTCATGGCGGCAATGAGACTCAACATTCCAACCATATTTGTTTCAGGCGGGCCAATGGAGGCAGGCATTCACAATGGCAAAAGCTACGACCTTATTGACGCGATAACCATGAGTGCAGACCCGGGTGTTTCGGATGAAGAAGTCGAGGCAATAGAACAGATTGCCTGCCCTACATGCGGTTCGTGTTCGGGAATGTTCACAGCCAATTCTATGAACTGTCTCACTGAAGCACTTGGCCTTGGGCTTCCGGGCAACGGAACAGTTGTTGCGACCCACAAAACAAGAGCAGCGCTGTACGAAAAGGCAGCGAAGAGAATTCTTGAACTCACAGAGCTCTACTACGAAAAGGAAGACACTTCCGTTCTTCCGAGATCAATAGCAACAAAAGACGCCTTCCTTAACGCCATGTCTCTTGACATTGCAATGGGAGGTTCAACCAACACGGTTCTTCACCTGCTTGCAGTAGCAAGAGCGGCAGAGGTTGATTTCACCATGCAGGACATCGACAGGCTATCGAGAAAGGTGCCTAATCTCTGCAAGGTTTCGCCAAGCTCAAGCTATCACATGGAAGACGTTAACCGCGCGGGCGGCATCATGTCAATCATGGGAGAGCTCGACAGGGCCGGGCTCATAAACCGCAATGTTCACAGGGTCGATCACAAAACCCTCGGAGAGACTCTCGACAAATTTGATATCATGAGAGACACAGTAACTGAAGAGGCGCTCGGTGTTTTTACCAGCGCACCCGGCCACAGCGGAAGAAACCTGGTACTCGCGTCACAGGATGCCCGTTTTGATGAACTCGACAAAGACAGGTCAGCAGGATGCATCCGCGACATGCACAATCCCTACAGCCAGGAAGGAGGGCTTGCGGTTCTTTTCGGAAACATTGCCCAGGGCGGCTGTATTGTAAAAACAGCAGGAGTTGACCCTTCGATCTATAAATTTACCGGCCCTGCAAAGGTCTACTTTTCACAGGATGCAGCGTGCGAAGGAATCCTCGGCGGAGAGATAAAGGCAGGTGACGTTGTTGTAATAAAATATGAAGGCCCAAAGGGCGGCCCCGGAATGCAGGAGATGCTCTACCCTACTTCATATATCAAGTCAATGCACCTCGGAAAGGAATGCGCCCTTATAACTGACGGCAGATTCTCAGGCGGAACAGCAGGCCTTTCAATTGGCCATGTATCTCCTGAGGCGGCAGCAGGCGGAAACATAGGGCTTATAGAAGACGGAGACCTCATTGAAATTGACATCCCTGAAAGAAAGATGAATGTACTTGTTTCAGATGAAGTACTCGCGGAAAGAAGAAAAAAAGAAGAGGCTAATGGCAGCAAGGCATTCAAACCAAGAGGCAGAGGCAGAAAAATTTCAGATGCTCTCAGGGCTTACGCGCTTCACGCGTCATCAGCTGACGAAGGCGGAATAAGAACACTTGCAAAAGAAGACGATTTCGAATAAAAGAAATATATTTACCCCGCCGCCGAAGGCGGCGGGGTATCAGTTTTACTTTGCAAGCAGTTCTCCAAGAGTTTTGTATGGATTACTGTTTTGCTCATTAATGCTGCCGTAACCAGGCCAGAATCCCCTGGATGCAGGTTCTGATCCTGAAACCTTTTCATCCATCATGTCAGCACCGTCTTCCATAAGAACTGCAAGATCCTGCCACAGCTTTGAGTTCGGATTCTTTATAAGGTCAAGATCTAAAAAATCGCAAAGCTGGTTCAGAATATCTTCAGTTGAATATGATGACTCGAAGTTTCCAAGAAGGTACTCTACGAATGCATCGTCAGCAGCAAGCCCCTGGCCCATTACAAGAAAATCATTGTAGTTGCCCCTGAATACTTCAAGAATGCGGGGCAGGTACTCTGTAACGATCCTTTTAATCTCATCAGGATGTTCCCACTTCTTTTCAGCAGAATCATATTTTGTCATAATCATTCCAAGGGTCTGCCTCATTGCCCTGAGTTCACTGTCTGTTGGAGTACATGTATTGAATTTCTCATCCAGCATCTCAATGATCTCTTCAGTAACGCTGTATTTTTCATCCTCTCCCATAAGGGCACTGAATGCGTTTACGAGGTTGTAAAAATTATTCCAGTCTTTCTCTTCAGGCCTGCTGTCAGGGAATGCGGCAAGTCCCTTGCCAGTAACGTCCGATCCGATAAGCTCTTCAAGAATCCTGTCAAGAACCACATCCTCATCCCTTCTCTTTATTGAGCCTTCCACATCAACAGCAAAGAGCCAGTCAGGATGAGTAAAATTGAGCTGATACCCATTCTCATGTACAACACCCTTTGACGGGGCAATACCTGTCATAAGCTGCTCAAGGCCATACATTATCTTTCGCCTTGTGCCCCATGCGGTATAGTCATCATCATCCCCGTCCCTGTCTGCATAGATACCGTCATCTGCACCAACGTGCTGAAGAAACTGAAAAAGTTTACCGGCAATTTTTGTCTTTGCCATAAAGGGAAGAAGTCCGTCACTCTGCCTGTAATTCGAATCAACCAGATAGCTTATCAGGGTTCGTACAGGAGGTTCAACGTCAGTCGTTGTCTCTTCTTCTTCGTTCGCACTTGCCATTGGGCGCATTGGTTCGAAATAATTGTCTCTGGCAATTTCATATTTCTCTGCGTTTTCAATACCGGGCTTCAGATATTTATCAAAAGTCTTTGCAGCAGGTTTAAGATAATTTTTGTTTCCGTAGAGTCTCGGTTTCCAGCAATTTTCCGGAGTATCATCACTCGATTTCTGAAAGTAGAAAAGAGGCTTCACCAGAGCAGGCATAACCGTATCAATCATATATAACAGAGGCATCTTTATTGTGCCGTCATCTTTTGCAGGCTTATTGTAATCATGGTTAAGAGGATCATCCGGACTCTTGTAATAGTTTCTCTCATGCATGGTTCCCATTCCTGCAATGAGAACAGGAAGAAGCTGATTTCTGTCTTCCCAGTAAGGACCGTCAGGGCCAGCCTCTGATGCAAGTACCTTATCGTTCTTTACAAAGGCAAGTCTCGAGATCGGCCTGAAACTAACGCCAATCTGATCGGGCATTGCACCGCCCTTTCCAATAGCTTCATAGGCCTTTTGCTCATCCATCAGAGAAGAATTTGACCACATTTTAATAGTTATCCTGGAATCACCAGGGTACCTTGATTCCCTGTAGCCATTTGCCTGAGTTGCATTATATCGCGGATCATCTTCACTCAATCCGTTTACAGTATCTTTTTTTGATTCTCCTAAGCGCCACCTGCCATTACCGGTTGAATCATCAGGATGTCTTCTTGCATTTGCAAGACCAACACAGCCGTTTACCTCTGAAATCATAAACATTTCACAAAGTATTTTACTGAGTGTTTCAGACTCCATGATGAGTGGCATTATATGAACTATCTTTTTTTCATACATGGTCCACTGATAGTTTCTGAAAAGTGCCTCCTCCTGGGTGGCACATTCCCTTTGTTTTGATTTTTCAGGTATTGTCTCGTTATATGAAAAACATTTTGCCTGAAGCCCTGTATTGCTTAATGGGTATGTATTTGTATCACCAGGAACACAGAAACAGTCTTCATGAGCAAGACCAATAAGATCTGTCTTTCTTTGTCCCTTAAACATATAGTAATCAGACTTCCAGGTATCCTTGTACCTGTTTGCCCTTTCATCTGCTCCGGTTACACTCCCCCTGATAACCTCATCATTATCATCCCTTTCTGCTGCATCTATTGGTGAGTTTTCCCTGTCTACCGGGTACTCATAAATCCAGGTTGATGCATCATCAGGATCTTCCTTTTTTACACGGCAGTAGATCGCGCCGTTTGGCCTGTAATAGGTATACACATTGCCCTCGACCTTTGCACCCTCAGTTGCATAGTATGGGCCCTCGCCTTCCCAGCAGCACCTTACAATAACACCGCCTGTTTCGGTACCTGTATTAAAACATCCGATACCTGTTGGATTTTTCGGGAAGTAGGTAATATTATTATCATACAATCCAAGAGTTTGAAGATCACTCCAGTAATTTATGGTTTTATTACTTGGAAAAAGGCCTTCACCGCCATTAGGAATACCGCCATCTCCTATGCTTGGTCCTGCCATATGAGCGTTAATCGGGTAATCAGGGTGAACGTAAAACCTGTGATCATCAGCCTCTGCTGAGGTAAAGGGTTTACTGCTCCTGAATACCCTTTTCCCGTGAGATGGTTTCATTGTAAGATCATACGATGATACTAAACCGGCTTTTGGTTTCCCTGCCTGATTAAAGAGAGCGTCTGTCATTGTAACGCTTCCAAAATTCTGCTTTCCATGGCCATGACCGTCATTCTGACTTCCGTCATTACCATTGCCGGAATCAAGATAACCAAAGAGATTGGTTACAGGCATTGCAACAGCTGCATATTCAAGAACAGACATACCTGATGATTCAGGATCAGTCCTCTTCATACAGTTTACATCGTATTCAAGAAGCATCATGAGACTCTTCTCTATATCAAGTGACTTAAGGTCAATATTCATTCCTGCAAGTGAAGCAGTTAAATAATCAATGTATGAGCCTTCGTATTTCTTAAATGAACCGCTTTCTTCTGCACTGAAGTTAGACGGTTTATCAGCCAGAATAGATCCGGGTCTTCCTGCCTTTATAAACAGACGCTGAATTGCAGGCCATGCTTCTTTCAGGGTGTTCTGAAGTTCTGCATCAGCATAGATCTCTGCATCATCACGATAAAATCCGTTAGATACCTTTTCCTCATACTCAACGCCACCCTGAGTAAAATTACTCTCAATATCACAGATCAGCTTTTTTAGAACATCCTTCATTCCCCTTTCGCCGTCTTTGACTGCCATAACCTTACCGGCTTCTCTTATGATGTCATAGAACAGTTCTCTTGCAACAGGGTCTTTTGAGATTATATCATTTACTCCTGAGAGAAGTGAATCGACTCCCCTCACAGTATTTCCGAGTCCGGTATTCGTCTGTCCATTCTCACCAATCAGGCTGCGGTCAGTAACTGCCTTCTTTTCTGAATCCAGCCAGAGATCATCATTGGCTCTCAAAAGCATCTTACCAAGGTCTTCCTGGAATAATGAAATAAGGCTCCCCGCATTCGTTCCTTCGGTTTTCTTAAGATTGTCGATGACTGATTCCATAACGTCTTCAAGGTCTCCGTCCTCTCCGCCATGTGCATCAATGAGATACGTTATTGTCTTTCTGAAAACTGATGTCATAAAATCCGAAGTGTCACTTTCTGATTGTTTCACCCTGTCAAGATATGCAAAGAGATCAGGCAGATAAAGTTCTGATGAATCCGAATATGGCTGAACAGGCCTGAGGTAATGTAGAGGTACACCTTCAGATATTTCATCCTGGGCAAGAACCCTGAGTATTATCTCACGCACCGAAGTTAAAGACGATGTAAGGGGATGAGAAGGTTCGGTCATATTCATCTTTATGAGTTCCATATTCCTTCTCATAACGCGGGCTGCCTCTTCCATACTGGGATTTATACCCTGAGCCATATACTCATTAAAAAGGCTCTGATCAAGCCCGCTGCCGAAATAATCGTACAGTGCAGGATAGTCATCGAGAAGACTGAACATCCTGTATTCTGGTTCAGGCCCTGTTTTTTCAAATCCCCCCATGTCTTGCGAACAGCCGGTTATAATGACTGAGAGGCAGATAAGCAATATATATAATTTATTCAGAATTAGTGATTTCATGATACCCTCCATTTATACCGGTTATATTTTCATCGAAACTTCAACAATTACCGTTGGGCACCATCCCCCGTATGTATAATCAGGATCACTTGCAACAGGAACCTTTTTATCAATTTTTGTCTCTTCAAGAAACTGGGCCTGGAAGGCTGCAGTTATATCTACTGGTCCTCCGGTGAATCCCAGTTTGGGAAAATGGTATGTTGCCCCCAGAGAGAGTATATGTTTATTATTATCCATATAATTGAAACGGGTCTTTGCAATCTTTTCTGCAGGTACAAATGAAGGCTGGTAGATATAACCGCCCCTCACTGTAAGCCACTCAAACAGATCAACGGAAGTCCCGAGTTTTACAACAAAGATGTCATCCAGTTCGGGCAGTTTATAGAGGTAACCCTCACTGCCTGCTGCAGCAGCCTTAACAGCATAGACCTCTTTCGCGCCCTTTGATACCCTGTAGCCTGACCATCTCTGGTACTCGAGATCAAGGCCAAAGTTAAAAATCCACCATTTATAGGAGAAGCCAATTGTCCATGTGTCAGGGGTATATGATTCAAGTGCTGAGATCAGCATAGTCATCTCAAGACTGCCGACCTTTGTTACAGCAGCTGCAGGAATCCCTTCTATCTCTGTTGCCTTTTCCTGTTTGAAGGCAAGCCCAACCTCAAGGGTGTCGAGGACTGGAAATAATTTTCCGGGCCTGAAATAGACTCCTGCAATTATTGACGGGCTGGTCTTAAGGTCTATCTTTGCCTGGGCGGTAGGTGTCTGTTCTCCTGATCCGAGCTCGAGATCATCCATCCTCATCTGGCCTTCTCCGCCAAAGCCCATGTTCACTCCAAAGCCGATTCCAAAAAGATCATCGAGAAAACCGAGTCCAAGCCCTGCAAGCACTACTGCCTGTTCCGCCTCACGT
Organism: uncultured Leptospirales bacterium; assembly: GCA_964512685.1. Taxonomy (GTDB): domain Bacteria; phylum Spirochaetota; class UBA4802; order UBA4802; family UBA5550; genus CAZEJW01. Next base: position 9,447 of record CAZEJW010000012.1, read on the forward strand.
CCGTAAGCGAGAAAATTATGGGCTTCCTGTGATACATCATTTATCTTTGTAGCAGAGCCTGCAGGAATCCCTGCCCCGATACCCACTCTTGCTGTAGAGATGAGCCATGACGGAACAGAAACAATTGTATTTATATCCAGAGTTGCACCAAGAACAGCAATTTTTGCATCAATGTCTTCATTAGAACGAACATCCGGTCTGTTTATATCAAGTAAAAAAAAAGGCCTGCTGTAGAGAAATGAAGCAGAAACCTGATTGAGACAGAATTCTTTTGCTGGTTCGGATGAATCGGATGAACTATCCGTTTTTAAAGAAAGCTTCTGCTTCTTTGTCTTCTCGGAACTAAACCTTCCATTCGGCTTTTTTCCAAGACCGGAAATATTATAATAAACAGAAGACCAGTCACTCACTGTAGATGTTACAGCATTTCCCATACCAATGGCTTTTGCAGACATACCGTATGTCCCGGCAAAATCATTAGCAAACACGTTAACTGAAACTGCAAAAAAAAGGCACACCAAACCTGAAACAAAACCTGAATTTTTCATAAACTCTCCCTCACTGAAAGTTTTTCATCACAGGATCATGATAATCCAATGATCACTTCCTGCAACAGGACTGCTGCCGGGAGTGATTCTCTTTTTTATATTTCATAAATAAACCGTGTTTATTCCTGAAGTTAATTACAGAAGGAGGAGATCTGTTATCCCCGTCGCAGAATGCGACGGGGATAACATTCTTCTCTCTCTCACTCACCTGTTAAAAACTATTTCAGGAGTGAATACTGAAATATAATTATTTTTATATATCAGTAACAATAAGTAACGAGCTAACCCAATGTCAAGAAATTTAATGACAATCATAAAGCTGAAGGCTGTTCTCAAATATGATCGGATGGTTTTTAAAACAATGAGCAGCCATTGAAACAAAGGAGAATTTCAACTTTTAATAATCACTTTCTGAGATTGTAAACAAAAGACTGCATTAAACCGTATAGCGATGCCCCAGGACAAAAGGAAAAGAGTCAGAAGCAGAAAAAGGAATGATTTTTGAATCAGGGGAAAAATCAAAAAAATTCACAAAAGAATGGAAACAACGGGATAATGTCTGTAAAACAGAAACTCTAAAAGAAAAAAATAATATACAGGAACAGACAGGGAGACTCTTACATTATCTCCCCTTCTGCCTGCTTCGTACACCTATTTTCTCATTAGATTGCCAATTTCTCCATAATAATCATAATCCCTTTCTTCTGAAATAATATTGAACAATGGCGACACCCAGTTACGGGAAACCGCACCATTATTCCCTGCCCCGTTATCAATATTTTCTTCCATCATATCAGCAACGCATCCCATAAGCTCGGCAAGATCGAGCCAGAGTGCCGAATCAGGGGTCTTAATTATATCGAGGTTGAGAAAGTCGCAGAGTTCCCTGTAAACATCCTCTGAGGAATAAGTAGATTTAAAATTTCTCAAAAGATACTCAGCAAACCTGTCGTCACCTGCAAGAGATCTTCCTATAACGATCAGATCTCTGTAGCTGCCCTTGAATACCTGAAGAATGTCAGGCAGATAATCACAGAGTATTCGTGTAAGTTCATCAGGATTCTGCCATGTTTCTGTTTCACGGTCATACCAGGTAAGGATCATACCGGCACTTCGCCTCATTGCTCTAAGCTGCCTTTCTGAAGGTGAGCATGATTTGAACTTCTCGTCAAGAACAGAGATAATATCTTCAATTACACTGTAATCCCCGTCTTTTGCGCCAAGAGCTCCAAGCGCGTCAACAAGCCTGTTGAAGTTTGTCCAGTCCTCATCTTCCGGCCTGTTGTCAGGGAAAACAGCCAGTCCCTTTCCTGATTCATCCGAACCAATCACCTCATCGAGGATGGTATCGAGAAGCACATTCTCATCCCTCATGCCATCTGCAAACAGCCATGAAGGATGTTCCAAGTACTGGTAATTCCTCTCGTTAACCACACCACCCGAAGAACTTATCGCTGTAATTATCTGCTCAAGACCGTACATTATCTTGTCTCTTGTGCCCCAACTCGTATAATCCAGAGGATCATAACTTTCTTTTGAAGCATACATTCCTTCCCTGGAGGCTATGTGCTGCATAAACAGAAGAAGCTTTTTGGTAAGTTTCGTTTTTGTCATAAGCGGAAGCAATCCGTCAGACGCCCTGTATTCCGATTCAACAAGGTAACTCAGGATTGTTCTTATTGGAGGTTCTGCATCACTCACGTTCTCTTCGTTTTCATCAGTAGTCTGCATCACCCTCATGAGCTCGAAATAGTTTCCCCTTGCCCTTTCATAATCCTCTGCATTTTCAATATTCTCCTGAACACTGCTGCCAGGTTCGAGATAATGTGCAAAAGTTTTTGCAGCAGGTTTGAGAAAATTCTTGTCTCCATAAAGCCTGGGCTTCCAGCAGCCATCAGGTGAGTCATCACTTGACTTCTGGTAATAAAATAAAGGTTTCACAAATGCAGGCAACACCTTGTCCATCATGTAAACCAGGGGTTTCCTGATATTTTTATCATTAATATCATGGTCATTCGGATCAGCAGGTGCTTCATAGTAGTTTCTCTCGTGAAGAGTACCGAGCATTGCAATGAGTACAGGAAGCATTCGGTTTCTCTCCTCCCAGTATTGCCCGTCAGGTCCCGCTTCATCAGCCATAACTTTTTTATCATTTATAAAAGCAAGTCTTTCAATCGGCCTGAAGCTGACACCAATCTGATCCGGCATTGCACATCCCTTTCCAAGGGCCTGATAAGCCTTTTCTGCATTCATTAATTCTTTTAATCCAAGTATTTTTCTTCCGCTTGCCCAGAAGTCTATAATTATTCTTGAGTCAGCCGGATACCTGGATTCAAGAAATCCTGTTTCTGAATTAACGTTATTTGACGGACTGGATTTTCCGTTTAATGTAGATGCAGTAGATCCGTCAAGTCTCCATCTTCCGTTTCCGTTATCACCGGGGTGTTTTCTTGAGTTTGCAAGACCAACGCATCCATTCGCTTCAGAACGCATAAACATTACACCCAGGAAACCGTTAGCCAGTATCTTTGTTTCCATCACAAGAGGTATTATATGAACAAGTTTCTTTTCATACATTGCCCACTGGTAATTCCTGTAAAGGGCCTCTTCCTGGGTAGCACACTCACGCTTAGGATCATTTTCAGGTATAGTTTCATGATATTCAAATCTCTTAGCCTGAACAGTATCTTCTGTTGAATACGTATTACTTTCACCGGGGAGACAGAAACAGTCTTCATATTTTGTTCCATTTTTCCTCTTTCCTTTAAGAATAAAATAATCTGAATACCATTTCTCCTTATACCTGTTCGCCCTTTCAGATTCTCCGGTTACCTTTCCTTTAATCTGATTCCCGTTTTCATCCAGATCAAGATCATCTGCATCTATTGGTGAATTAACCCTGTCAACAGGGTACTCGTAAATCCATGTTGAATTGTCTGATACATCCGTTTTTTTCACACGGCAGTAAATACCGCCATTGGGTCTGTAATAGGTATATACATCGCCATCAACCTTTCCGCCCGCTGTTGCGTAATAAGGGCCTTCGCCCTCCCATGTGCACCTTACAATAACGCCTGCTGTTTCTGTGCCTGTATTAAAAGTACCCATTCCTGTATAATTTTGAGGATAATATGTTCCACCCGCATCTTTTATTACTCCCTGTTCTTCAAGTTCTTTTAGCCACGCCCAGTCCTTTTGATCCTCAATTTTTTTATTTATAATTTTTTCAACATTTCTTGGAATCACTCCCTCTCCACCATTCGGGATACCTCCATCACCAACAGCATAAGTTGCCAGACATGTATTTATATGCATGCCCGGATGCACATAAAAACGATGATCATCAGCATTCTCAGATGAGAATGGCCTGCTGCTTCTGAAAACCCTGAGTCCGTGAGATGGCATCATTGTCATGTCATATGACGTAAGACCACTTCCTTGTACTATTTCAAGCTTTGGTTTTCCAGCCTGATTAAAGAGGGAATCAGTCAGGGTCACACTTCCATAGTTTATTTCACCATGTCCATGACCATCGTTTGAACTGCCATCATTTGAATCTCCACTATCCCGATATCCAAAGAGATTGGTTACAGGCATTGCAGCAAACGCATACTCGAGAATTGACATTCCTGATGACCCGCTCTCTGATCTCAGCTTTCCATTACAGTCATACTGAATCATTCTGAGAAGGCTGTTGTCAAGATCATGAGGTTTGAAGTCTATGTCCATCTTGTCAAGGGCCGTTACCAGGTAATCAACATACGATCCCCTGTAATTATTAAAGGCAGTGTTTTTTTCATCATTATTTGGATTGATAGGCTTATTCATAATCATCGATCCGGGTTGACCGGCCTTGATAAACATACGCTGAATAGACGGCCAGGCCTCCTTTAGTGAATTCCTCAGTTCTGCATCCACATATACATTGTCATTATCCTGGTGAAAATATGAATTTTCATTACCTTCATATTTTTCTCCACCCTGGGTATAATTGCTTTCAATATTACAGATGAGTTCTCTCAGAACCCCCTTCATATCCTTTCCGCTATTTTCAGCAGACATGAGATCTCCTGCTTCACGGAGAGTATCATAGAATATCTCTCTTGCCTCTGCATCCTTTGATATAATATCATTAATACCTGAAAGCAGGGAATCCATACCCCTTACTGCATTGCCAAGGCCCGTGTTAAGACCGTTCGTTCGGTCTTTATTTTTTATTACATTATTTTCTGAATCAAGCCAGATATCGTCATTAGCCCTGACCATGAGTTTGCCCGCTGTCTCCTGAATCAGAGAAAGAAGACTTCGAACATTTGTCCCCTCTGTATCCTTGAGGTCACTTATGATATCTGCCATAATCTCTTCAAGATCATCACCATGAACATCCTCCATGTAGCTCATAGTCTTTCTGAGTATTGCGGTAACTGCATTAGCACTGTCACTTCCCGAATCCTTTACCTTGTCGAGGTATGAAAAAAAGTCATGCAGAGAATAGAGGGAACGGTCCTTACAGTCAGTTTCCGATTCCACATAATACAGAGGGTTGTCATCGGAATCCCTCTCATCCTGAGCCAGAACACGGAGCATCATCTGTCTCAAAAGAGTAATGCAGGAACTCACAGGATGCTTCTCGTTTTGAATATTCATCTCAATAAGAGACTTATTGAGCCTCATCATCGTTACCGCTTCCTCCATGTTTGGATTTATGGATGATGCGATGTATTCGTTGAAGAGACTCTGGTCAAGACCACTTTCAAAGCAGTCATATAACGCGGGATAATCATCGAGAAGACTGAACATCCTGTATTCAGGTTCAGGCCTGTTGTTCTGAAATTCACTTATGTCAGTTTCAGAGCAGGATGAAAAAAACAGTGCACTGATGAATACCGGTAAAAAAAATACTTTCTTAAATAATTTCATGGTTCCCCCTTTATATATCAGGAATATCGAATCTCTGATCAGATCATCATACTGATTTCAACAACCGCAGTTGGACACCAGCCTCCGAATTTATATCCAGGATCAAGTTCTGTGGGTATTGACTTGTTTATCTCTGTATCCTGGAGGTACTGCGCCTGGAATGCAGCAGTTATATCCACCGGACCGCCTGTAAAACTGAATTTCGGGAGATGCAGGGTACACCCTACCGAAACAACGTGTTTATCTGAATCCAGGTAGTTCATCCTGGAATTTTCTATCTTGTCTTTGGAAACTGTTGAGGGTTGATAGCTGTATCCTGCTGAAACATCAATCAGGCCAAACAGTTCTGCGTTTACTCCTAGTTTATAAACAAAAACATCTTCAAGCTTTGGAACTTCATATAGATAACCGTCTGTAACACCATCACCATTTTCATCTACAGCGGCAGCAGCCATTGTTTCATAAACCTTTTCGGCCCCCTTTGAAATCCTGTAACCGGACCACCTCTGGTATTCAACGTCAGCCGAAACAGTTAGGAACAAAAACTTGTATGATATTCCAAGAGTATATGTGTCAGGGGTATAGGATTCAAGTGCAGATATAATCATGGTCATCTCAGCATTCCCTGCATTTGTTACAGCTGTTGCTGGGATTCCTTCTATTTCTGTCATTTTTTCCTGCCTGAATGCCATGCCAATCTCAAAGCCATTCAAAAGCGGAAGAATCCTGCCGGGCCTCAGATAAAGGCCGGCAACAAAAGAGGGATTTGTCTTCAGGTCAATCTTTGCCTGTGAGGTTGGATTCTGATCCCCGGATCCAATCTCCAGGTCTTCCATCCTCATCACTCCTTCACCGCCAAAGGCCAGGTTTACTCCGGCTCCGATCCCGAATGTATCGTTTAAAAAACCAAGTCCAATTCCGCCTATCACTACTGCCTGTTCTGCCTCACGCCCATATGCAAGAAAATTGTGCGTTTCCTGTGAAACATCATTTACTTTTGTTGCAGCCCCTGCCGGCATACCTGCACCAATTCCGAATCTTGCAGTTGATACAAGCCATGAAGGAACTGAAACAATGGTATTAATATCCAGAGTCGCGCCAATAACGGCAATCTTTGCATCAAGGTCTTCATCAGAACGGACGTCCGGTCTCTTAATATCCAGAGAAAAAAAAGGCTTACTGTAAAGGAATGAAATTGATACCTGGTTGAGATGGCTCTTCTGGCTGTTCTCAGTTTTTTTCTCCGGCTCGCCCTTCTTCTTTAGAGACAGCTCTTCCCTGTCCGAAGAGTTAGATACCACAGTGACACCCGGTTTTTTTCCAAGACCTGAGATATTGTAATAAACTGAAGACCAGTCACTGACCGATGAGGTAACTGCATTACCCCTGCCAATGGCCTTTGCAGAAAGCCCGTAAGTTCCGGCAAAATCATTTGCGTAGATTTCAGCCGAAAATGCAATAAGAAGACACACCAAACCTGAAGCAAATCTGATAGCTTTCATAAACTCTCCCTCTCTGGAAGTTTCTCTCTATGGATCTAGCAATCCATTCATCATTTCATCAGTAAAATGTACCTGCGAATGATTCTTTTTTTTATAATATCTCAAAGAATGAAATATTTATTTTTGTATATATGAATCAACAATTCACATGCGCTTAACCTTTTGTCAAGTATATTAATATTGTTTACAACACTGAAGGATGTTCCGAAACCCGTCCGATTGGTATTTTTCGCTCAGGTTAAAAAAAATAAGAACAGAAATAAAACTTTTAATGAATAACAAATATAATTGTACATATTAATCTCCGTATAGACCTACTGTCATACAAAAAAACCACTGCCTGAGAGCAGTGGTTTTTTTATATTCGAAATTAAAAAAATTATTTCAGTAATTTTTTTTATGGTCTCGGAGTCCAGTCTCCCCAGTTATCATGGTATTCCTGGAGAGCAGGGACCTTATCAATATTCATCTGAATAAATTCCCTGGCCTGTTTTACCACCTGCTGTTCTTTGGCTATTGTGAGTTCACCAAGCATAACACGCGTTCTTAGAAATACAAAATATGTATCCAGAACATCATGAACGCAATAGTCATTGATCTCTTTTATCTTGCCCTCAAGAAACATATCGTAGACCTGATCTCCCTTGGTTCCCATCTTCCCGGGCTTGCCAAGAATCTTGGCCAGGAGGTCAAGTCCGCCGTTCATCCTGATTGCATTATAATTTGAAAGCCAGTCCTGGAGATCTATATGCTTTGTGCCGAACCTGTACCTGCCGGCAAATTTATCTTTAAAATGTCTTTTTGCAGTAAAGCCATACCTGTAAGCCATAAGTTCAAGTATTGGTATATCGAATCCGCGACCATTGAATGTGACCATAGAAGTATGCCCATATATATCTTCAACCCCCAGCCAGAAGAGCCTCACCATCTCCCTTGTTCTGAATTGCGGGTCATCCAGATTTACAATCTCCAGCAGTGAAAAATCCTCAGCAACCTTTGCCACAGATATTGCTACAGGATACTGAAAAGTCACCGGGATAAAATCACTTCTTCCGTCAGACTGTTCCATCAACTCCTGCTGATAGTTTCGAACAGCCTTTTCATTATCAATATCATCATCAGGATATCTTACATTTTTTATCAGCTCTGCATCAGGAACTGATTCAACGTCAAAAACAAGGTATTTTACATCTTCATAATTCATAACAACGTCCACATTATTTTTTATTTCAGGATCAACAGCGGGGAATTTTATCGAATAAAATTTTGCAGGATCAAGGCATTAAAATTTCCCGGAGAGACAGCTTCATAAACCTCCGGGATTGAGAAATTATTTTCCTCTGGCCTTCTCTTCCATTTTTGTAAGGAAATCCCTGATTACTGGATCTGATTCTTTTTCCTTTGCTTCCTGCCAGGCCTTAAGAGACTTCTTGGAACCTATTCTGAATGTCGATAGGATTGCAGCATATCTCACGTTTGCACTTTCATCTTTGAGCAAAGATGCATTCAGGGCATCACATGCTTCTTCTTCACCGATATACCCCAATGCTACAGCAGAAGACACCCTTACATTTTCCCTGGCATCACTCAGAAGTTTTATGAGTCCGGGGATCGCGTCTTTTTCTTTTTCATTACCCAGCCATTCAGCAGCAGTAATGATTATTTTTTCATCTTTCTGAGGATTAAGGTCTGCAATATATTCTTTCGCAGTCTTTGTATCTGCAAACAAAGAGGAACAGAAAAACAACGATAATACCACAATTAATATCTTCTTCATGAAATGACTCCTCAGCTACACTGCTGTATTTTACGATTTGATGGTTATATACCATCCATATCATTTTATGTCAATCTTTTTATCGGAGAGCCTGTTACATACATCAGCACTAGCAATTATTAAACCCTCTCCTTACTCTTCATTGTTTTAAAAAATAGTTTACAATGTAACCTGAAGCATTTAATATGTAATCTCAGGAAAGCTGATTGAGTTTAATTAAACCTACCGTTATTCAGCGTTTTCCCATAAATAGAATAAATTCAGGTATTAAAAAAATGAAAGATTATGATGATAACAATATCATGAACGAAGAGATGGATACTGACGATTTTGAAAAAATGCTCGAAGATTCTCTCAGCAGAACAGACGATTTCGAACCAGGAGACCACGTTAGCGGAACAGTAGTTTTCATGTCTGGTGAAAACGCCTTCATTGATATATCCGGTAAAAGTGAAGCTGTAATCGATATCAACGAATTCAAGGACGAGAATGACAATCTCACAATAAAAGCCGGAGACAGCATAGAGGCATATGTCGTGTCAGTAGGAAGAGGAGAGGTTCAGCTTACCTCCAGAATCGGAAGAGGCCTTACCAATTCAAAACTCCTTGAGATAGCATACAATCAAAAAATTCCTATTGAAGGGATTCTTTCATCAGCAGTAAAAGGGGGCTATAATGTAAACATTTCAGGAGTAAGATGTTTCTGCCCTCTTTCACAGATCGATATCAAGGTACCGGAAAATCCGGATGCTCTTTTAAACAAGACACTTACTTTCAGAATCATCCAGTACGGCGAAAGAGGAAGAAATATCGTACTTTCGAGGAAAGTGATCCTGGAAGAGGAAAATGCATCAAAAATTGAAGAACTCAAGAACAGTCTTCTGGTTGGAGATATAACAGAAGGAACTGTAAGTTCGATACAGGATTTTGGCATTTTTGTAAATATAGGTGGCACAGAGGCGCTTGTCCCCAAATCTGAAGTGAGCTGGAGCAGAGACACTAACCTCAAAAATTTCCAGTTAGGCCAGAAAATTAAGGCAAAAATTCTTTCAATCGACTGGCAGGCACAAAAAATCGCGATGAGCATAAAGCAAATGCTGCCTGAACCATGGGAAAGTATCGACTCCTTCCCGGAAGGAAAAGCATTTAACGGCAAGGTAACCAATCTCATTTCAAGAGGCGCATTTGTAGAGCTTGCTCCGGGACTGGAAGGATTTATTCATATATCGAGAATGAGTCTGACTCAAAAAATAAACAGACCCGAAGACGCAATCTCGGTGGGAAATATTGTTAATGTAAAAATTCTCAGTATCAACAGGGATGAAAAGAAGATTTCACTCGAGCTCATTACCGACGAAGCTGATCCATGGGAAACTCCAGCAGAAAACCTGACAAATACCACGCACCGCGTGACAGTTGAATCAGTAAAATCAGCTGGAATAACAGTAAGAATGGAAAACGGCATGCAGGGATTCATTCCGCGGGATGATCTTCTCCAGGGCAAAAGTGATATCATGAAATCATATTCCGCCGGAACAGAACTGACGGTTGCGGTGAAAGACATGAATCGTGAAAAAAGAAAACTTATACTGAGCGAAAGAGAAGCTACAAGAAAACAGGAGCAGAAGGATTATCTCGACTTCCAGGAAAAAAATGATTCTGCATCAGGGGCATCTCTTGGATCTCAGTTCAAAGATAAATTCGCAGCCATTCAGAAAAATATTGAAGAAAAAAAATAATCATTAAAAAAATAATTTTCTCAGAATTAAAGTATCCTGAGAAAATATCAACTGCCGGATATGTTAATTCCGGCCACACAATAGATCAGCAGTCACTGAAGATTTGCATAACTGCTGATCTATTCAAATTTCTTTTCACGGGACCAGGATATTCTTCATATATAATGGATCTGAATGTGGTGGGAAGAGAGATTCAAAAATAATTTATCGGGGTTCACTTATGATAAAAATGAAAAATGGGACTGAAGTGGATTACACTGAGGATTTTGACAATTTCTTCAATGAACTCATGAAAACCATTATAAGTGAATCAAAAGCGGAAGTAGACAAAAACAAGACAGATGATCTTTCAGGTGAAAAACTGAATGAGCTTTTTTTAAAAGAGCTCATGGATAATTCAATATATGTAACTCATCAGATCTTCGAGATGGCAAAAGAAAACGAAGACTTTTCAAAATTCGTAGTATCAGGATTCGTTTTCAACAGCATTATAATGACCATCTCCGGCATGCGAAATGGAGATGTTCCGGATTACAGCTCAGGAAAAGATAGAATCCACTGATTTTACAAAAGCTGCAGAAGTTCGCTTAACTTTGCCTCATCAACCTCGTTTAATTTTTCATGAATATCAGCCAGACTGTCCCCTGAATCCACAGTAAAAGAAAAATTTACTGTTTTGCCTTCGAAAAAGGCAGGCAGTTCAACCCTTATCTTTTTTGTATTAAAATAATCGATCAGAGAATCAGCCTTTATTTTCATGAGAGAATATTCCGGAAATCTGGCACAATAAACTCTGTCAAAGATTGCCTCTTCATTGATCTTTCGGTCCAGTTTATCATCTGCATCGATATCCAGAATGGTCTGAAGTTGATCTCTTTTTTGTATATCATACAGATAGTCAACTATTGATCTGAAATAATTAAGCCTCATCCAGGTTGATTCCACCCACTCTGTCAGCTTGTTAACAGCAAGAGGTTTCAGCCTCATCATGTTTTTGATAATTTTAAAATTACAATCTCTGATATCGATATAATCGAGAAGAACCGGAGACAGGTTTAAAAAAGCTTCAGTTTCATCCTTTCTGCTGAACTCAAGGGGAATATTCATCCCCTTTCTGCACAATTCGGCTATCACCTTTTCATCCTCAAGAAAATACTCTTTCATTATTCTGACAAATCGTATTTTGCCAACCGGGCCGATTTCATTTCTATAAGACTTAAGAACCGCCTGCCTTATAAAGAACTCTTCACTTATCTTTTCTTCTATAATCGCATCAATTTCCCTGATTCCGGTTTTTTCTGCGGCTTTCAATCTGTTAAAGCCTGATATAACTATATAATGTTCACCGTTTTCGAGAATTATCGGCGGTTCGAGAATCCCATTCCCTTCGATTGATTTAAGCAGATTTTCACTTACGTGGTTTCTGCTAATTCTGAATTGATTATTGTTCAGATCAATATCAGTTAATCTGACTTTTGTTATCTTTGATTGCATTGGTTTTCCTTTATACCAGACCGGATAGAAGCTCTGCTACCTGATCAGGATATACTACTGTTATCTTGGAGAGCTGACTGAGCGCAGTCTCTGCCGATCCGGTCAGACCAGCTGTTGTTATAAACAGGCCTTCCTTGGCTTTCAGATCATTGATTGACTGAGCGAAATTCCTGAGAGGGATTTCACCGACTGTTGTTCCCTTCCATCTCCTGACCCATATCAGCGCCTTTTTCCTGTCTGCTAGAGAGTGGGCAAGAAAATCCACCCCATCGCTCTCCCGGTATGTACCGAGTATCTCATCCACATTATAGCCAAGTTTTGAAACTATCCTGTTTGCAATAATCCTGAAATTTTCTGCATCGAGCTTGATAAGTTTATCAAGGCTGTCTATATCTTCAGGAGCGGGCTGATTATCCCTGTCACTACCATCAGCTTTTGAGGAGGAAACCCTGGTTGTCACAACAATATTTTTCATGTCGATCTTTTCATGATTTTTAAGACCGCATATATTCCACATATAATTCTCAGGAAATGAATTCTTGATCCATTCATCCACATGATCCACAACGGATTCTTCAGCTGTATCTTTTTTTAATGGATCTGCATCCATTTCCTTTCTGAGCATTGTTATCAGATTTTTGATATTGTCATATCCTCTTTCAATACCATAGAGCTGATTCCAGTATTCATAAGCCATTTCGGTTTTTTCGGCCTTAATGCAGGCAAAACCGAGATCATAGAGTACCAGCGGGATTTCAGAATCCATTTCATTTTTTTTAGTCATTTCGAAAAGTTCTTCAAAAACCTTTACTGCACTTCCGGGTTGTCTTGCCTGAATAAACAACACACCAAGCAGCCTCCGGGCAATAAAAACCGCATTAACATCTTCAGAATTTTCAACTATCATCTTGAGATAATTTATTGCTGTCTTGAAATCTCTCTTTTTCTGCAGAGCAAAAGCCATTGCCAGATTCGCCACATCAGAATGTGGCTGCTGAGAAAGGGCTTCACGAAAATACTGTATGGCCTCTGCTGTTTTCTGGTTCTGAAGGGATGCCATCCCGGCACCAAAAAGCACTTCAAAAGACTTTTCTCCATTCTGGACAAGCCGGTCAAAATGCTTCTGAGCCATATCAAAGTATTCCTGACCAAGAGAAATGAACGAGACCTGATAAAGCGCCTCCATGTCATCAGGGTGCATCTTCAAAATATCATAGCATGACTGAAAAGTCTTTGGAAGCTCCCCCCTTTTCATATATGCGGAACTCAGCTTTTTCAGTATTTTTATTTTATCTATTTCATGATTGAATCTGTTGATTCGCAAAACTTCCTCGTAATGAAGAACGCCTTCATCCATCTGACCTTTCCCAAAATAAAGTTCAGCCAGCCTGAAGTGTATACGAAAATCACCGGGATTCTTTTCGAGTAATTTTTTATATTCGATTATAGCCTCTGAAATCATATTCTGATCAACAAAGGTTTTTGCTCTGTTTTCGGGATTCAATCTAGGGGCAAGATAATAAATATATCCAACTGAAACCCCCAGTATGATAATCACGCTTATTAAGATAGGTATCAGCATACCTTCCCCGTTGTTTTTTATATTTATAAGTTCAGGAAAACATCATTGCAGCAGTTTTTTTAGAGCATGGAAATGCCGCAACCCGGAAAGCCAGGAGTCTTCTCTTTACATTTTCGTCAAAAAAAAGCCGGGACAAAAGCATAAAGCCAGGAAAAAAAGAATTCTCTCCTCCAGATACCGGGGATAACGTTTTAATATTATTTTTTAAGGAATCTTAAATCAGAAGGCCAGCCATTGAGAATCCATGAATTACCTTCATGTCTTTTCAATATGTAATCATCACCGGAATCGAGCTTTGCCTTAAAAGGCAGATTTATAAGAATGTCAGGAGGGACAAACTTGGGGAGTTCTTCAAAATAAAAATGTACTTCGTTTTCTGTAGAGCTGATTCTGATATTTATTTCTCCAAATCTTGATGGAGCTCCGGTAATTTTTATCTCCTCACCCGGACTGAACCATTTAGCGACAGCGACAGGAAAAATCTCCAGTCTTTCGGGCCAGTCTACAAAGAATATGCTTCTCACAAGCATAAACAGCATTGCACTGTTTTCTCTGCAGTCTGCTTCTCCGAAGCAACCCTTTCCGGTTGAAGGATCAATATACTCCGGTAGAGAATATCTTTCAGCAGCAGTATCATATATCCATTCAAGTACATCATATACCATTGGATCTTTCAACAGCAGCATGTTATGAGCGCCTGCCAGTGTGGCCATTACATCATAACCTATTGATTGGGCATGGACCGGAAAATTACCCTGAATAGAAATCACTTCATCTAATATCATTCTGATCTTATTATCATTAAAACATGACATCCCAAAAGGAAAACCGGCATACAGGTCTAAATAAAAGAACTGATCTTTTGTATTGCGGTCAGTATAACAGGAATCCAGGTAAGCGAAAAACTCAGCCTCGTACTTATCAGCTTCTTCAGAATTTTTCTTCTCATCACCAAAGATACCCATGCATCTTGCAAGATAGGAAAACACCCGAAGAGATGACGCAAGAAGAACAAGATCATGTTTTTTATCACCAATCCCGAGGTAATATGATAACGAGTTGTGTAAATGATCACTGTTATTAAGACACCGGCTGATGCAGAAGGCAAGATCCTTTAACGCAGGATAACAATTCTGCAGGAAATCAAGCGTTCTGGTGTGAATAAAATATTCACCATATGCAAGAAGAATATATGCCGCGCATACGCAGGAAGTAAAACTGAGATTCTTTTTTTCCTGCTTTGATAAAACGATAGGAAAATCAAGAAGGTTCAAAGCCTCTGAGTAATATCCCATACGGCAGCATGCAGAAACATAATAAAATATTTTCCTCGATTCAGAAAGATCGAACATCCTGGAACCGTTATCTACCTTCAATGAAACAACAGAAAGCTTTGAAGCATAGAATGAATTCATTATCTTTTTATCTGACAGGGATATATTCATTCCCTTTTTAAGCATCAGCCCGGAAAATTCTTCATACTCCTTTCTGGCATCAGTATAATTCAGCACTGCGGATTCAAGTTTTGATGATCCATCCAGCGATATTCTCATATTGATGATGTTTTCACCCTTCTGAAGATTATATCCCAGGGCAAATGTTGCCATTCCGTTTTCGCAGGATGAAGAAGCTGTGTCGTTAAAATCTTCAGGACGGACGTCACCTGAAATCCCATTACCAGCCAGGTAAAAATCAGGATTTCTGTCAATACAAACAGACTGCTGTTGATTCAGGGAAACCAGGCCGGTTTCTCTGCTGTGGGATATTTCTTTGAGACCACCAAGCCCAACATTGTTATAAGGCCTGAATACAATCAGGCATGAAGTATCTTTTTTTTTGGAATTATTTTTCAGTGTCAGTGTACACAAAGCTTCATTGATTGAAGACCTGGCTCCATAAAAAACCTCTTCAACCTGTATCGCCCAGGCATCCCACATGAACCCAAGAGTTGCATTTTCTGTATTTCTCACACAACTTACTGCGTCGGGATTCTCCTGAGGCCTGAATATTTTGTTATCTGATAAAATCCAGATTTCAATAGACCATCTGCCATACGAAGGAGAAATCATAGCAGATGGATCTATATGCAACTCATCATTCGACAGAAAATTATTGAAGGAAATCCATTCCCTGTATGATCTGTTTAAAAGAAATGGTGGCGTAAGCTGAGAAAAAAAACCGGAGTTTCGGTCAGCCGAAAGGGTGATCCATGCCGGCCAATTGAAAAAAGAGAACCTCTGAAAAAGAGCATAGCTTTCCAGCCCGCATAGATGCTCTTTTTCAAAATTTTTTAGTTTATCCGCATCAATTTTATGATCCGCAGACAGAGCAGTGCCATGATTTTTTTGATCTGATATATTATTCTTTGGAAATAGTTTCAAGCCGCTATTCAGTTAAATCAATTGTTATCAAAGGACTGCAGAGCAGCTTCTTCGGTTTCGTAGATATCGAACATATCCATAAGTTCGACAACCTCGAATATCTTTTTAACAGCATTATTCATATTTGAAAGTTTAAGCATCCTTCTGGATTCTTTCAGAATTCTCATTGTTGATACAAAAATTCTAAGGCCGGAACTACTCATATATTCCACATCTTTTAGATTTAAAAGGAGATGAGAATCAGGCTTATCCTGTATAATACTATTGATTTCCTTTTCAACATCAGCAGACAAATGAACATCAAGTCGGCCGGCAAGATAGATTACCACTACATGCCCAACCTGTTTTGTATTTAATTCCATAATAAACTCCTGTTTATTTCATATAATATGTTTGTAACCGCTATTATTCACACAGCAAATGAATATTGGAAAAATACAGTCCCCCGCTGCCCTGAGCAGTGGAGGACTGTATTTTTCATGTCAAACTGTTTCCTTAGTCAATACAAATGCAGTCATAGTATAGTAAACTACATCATAAAAATTATAAATCAATAAAAAAAAACAAATTCAAATCTACTCTACTCCTTCATGCGCAAGTTTTTTTGTCAAGATCAAACCAGCGGCATTAAGCAGAAATATTACAAGGAATACTATTCCAAGAATTAAAATGACAGTATGAGCGGTTTCTGCTCCAAGCGTTGCAGGAATAACCTTCCCTTGTGCATCAGAAACCTGAGTATTACTCAAAAACAAAAACAATCCCTTTTTTAAAAAAATTACACATGCAAAAAAAGGGAAAACAATCCCATTGTAATATACAAGCCCCCTGTATCTGAGAGGATCAAACAGAGGCAGAATCATTGCCGCACCGGAAGAAAACAGAAGAGCAGCAAAGCCCCTTACTATATAATAAAGAGGCGCAACAAGCTCATGATCTCTTACCAGGTCGAACCAGTTTTCAGAAACATTCTGAGCGAAAAACTTGAGTACATACACAGGTGAAATAAAGAAAAATACTCCAATGAAAATATATATAATGCCGGTCAGTAGTATAAAAATCTGAAGAATATTGGTCGCTCTGCTTCTCATGCATACCCCCGTTTTATGTTTATCATCTTGCTTTCAGCAGCTTTTCAGCAGCTTTTTCTGAAATTTTAAATAACCTGTCCGGTTTGAGTTCATTCTCCGAGAAGTCAAGTATAATATCGTCATCTGCAAGATTGGTTCTTCCGAACGGTTCCGATGGTTCTACCGACGAGATATAACGTTCATAAAATGAAAGAACTCTTTGATCAGGATATGAAAGCCTGCCCCTGTTAATGAATCCAGCATATGTTACAGAGTTAACATCAGTTCTCAGGAGATCCTCAGGCTCACACCTAAGGCCGGGATATCCCGAATTTCTTCGGTTTTTTCCTGTTTTTATATCATCAAAAAAAGGATATAATCTGAAAGAAATATTCATCAAATCTTTGATATTGCCGGTACTTCTCATTATATAATTTTCGTCATTGTCGCTGCCAATCAGCGCGACAGGAAGGCTTCTGAAAAACTCAGCTCTTCTGTTTCGCGCCTCTTCTGCTGCATATTTCATAAAGGCACTCCCTCTGAAAAGAAATTCATCAGGGAAGGTTACGTCAAGAAATGAATTAAATCTGCTCTCAGAAAAGAAATCACAGATTTTCTTTTCAAAAGATCTGTCCCCTTCAGAAAGAAGAAACAGAACACTAACAATATAAGTGAAAGCTGAAGAATAAATAAGATCAAATTTAAAATCAGTGCTGTCAAAATAAGAAAGCAGGCCCGCAGCAAAAACAGAATCATAAAGTGCAGATTCAAGAACCAGGGCTTTCTTTTCTGATGTGAACAATTCCACACAGTCCCTTACAACAGGAACAGATTGAGCTGACTCAAAAAAATCAATACCCGAGTCACTGCTGAGATCCTCTAAAACCAGACTGCCTTCTGAACACCTTGATGACCCACCAGCATGTTCGTTTATTATATAATACACTCGTTGTGCTTCATTGATACATGAATCAAGAACAGAATAAGCCCTTTCAAACTCTTTCTCTTTTCTCTGCATACAGAAAACTGTATCTGAATTTTCAAGAGCCATATCCCTGAGAGGGAGATCCCCATCTGAAACATCCATAATAATGAAATCATAATCATAAGACAACAGGGTCAAAACAGGGGATACAATATCAGGATCAACCCTTACTCTTGAACCGAACGTGACATTCAGCAAATCGAGATTATCACTGACTCCAGTAATTCGATCCCTGATAATCCCTGCAGAATCATCCCCGGCTTTTCTGTGTGAAACAGGTGATGTGATGTTTTTCTGAAAACAATCGAACAATGATTTACCTGAATAGTTCAGATCCAGTATTATTGTTTTACCGGCTGATGAAAGAGCAGCGCCTATAAGTGACGAGAAAAAAGTTTTTCCGGCACCGGAATAAGGGCTGTAAACGCACATCATTCTTGTTTTTCTGCTGAAGAACCTTTTGGCTGCATCATTCATTGTCAGATTTAATCTCTTCAGAATATTTACATATCCCCTCAAAGCCTTGAATGATGATATAAAAAAAGGATACATCCTGTCTTCATCCAGAATAATAATCGATGCATCAGACAGAGCCCTTACAGCACCACGCTGTCTCTGGTCAGTAAAAGGGATTGAACCGAAAAAAGAACCAGGAGAAAGGTATACGATGTCTGTTCTCCCGGTTGTTTCAATCTCAAACATACCGCTCAAAACAATATTTAATGATGCAGTTTTTTTAAGATCAAACAACTGGCCTTTTTTCACTGACACAACCCGGCTGACTTTATCAAGATTTAACAATTCAGCAGATGTAAGATGCCGGAAGAAAGGTACGGATTTTAATATTTTAGAAATTTGATTCATGAATACCTGAACCCGGTGATTTCAATTGAAGAATATTCATATCAGAGTTTTTTCAGCATATCAATAAGTTCTGATTTACCAAAGATATCGATTGGCCTTGTATTTGCAAATTCCATAGCTCCATGAGAAAAATCGCCGGTTGTTATAACCATAATTCTGGTCGCGTTTTTAGCCCTCATGGACTCATGAAGCCGTCTTAAAAGACCTTCCTGTATTGTATCGGTAGTCCTTATTATGCGGACAATCCTGTTGGTCTGCCTTGTGTTTCTCCACTTACCTTCGGATTCCATTACAATCAGCTCAATTTCTGTATCACTGATTATTTCAATATCCATAACCCGGTAGCCGGAAGCCTCTATCATTTTTCTGCTCAGATGCTCAAACTGAGAGAGACCTGCTATAAGGAAATCCTTTATCCTGTCATCCTGTCTGAACTCTGAATAATTTTTAAGTTTCTCTGCCACATCCTTGAATTTCTGGTTTACTTCATATATTTTTTCCCAGTGATGTATTGCAGACTGAACATCCCTCATTTTCTCATGACAATCAGCAAGATAATAATGCAGATTAAGTTCGGTTTCACTTCCGCGTCTTGCAAACTTCAGACCTCTCTCGAATTCCAGTATTGCCTTGGGATGCTGGTTCTTTTCCATATAACATGATCCCTTTGCAAGAAAACACTTCACCTTGAGCTCATCACTTTTTGAGGCAACCTCAAATTCTTTTACCGCCCACTCAAAATCACCCTGCTGTCTCAGAACAAGCCCGAGAAAATAGTGTGCCTTATAATTTGTTGGATCAATCTTGACTGTTTCGAGAAACATCTGTTTTGCATCAGAATAAGAACTGTTGCGGTAATAAATCTGACCAAGATAATAAAATGAAGGATCATGTTTTTTATTGGAAGAGATACTCTTCTTGAAAAATCCCATAGCCTTATCAAGGATTCCTACATTGTAAAAAATCACTCCCAGTTCATAGTAATTTTCAAAATTATCAGCATCAATCTTTGTAAGGATAAGATATTCCTTTTTTGCTTCCTCAAGAGACTTTCTCTCCTTATACAGCCTGGCAAGATCCCTTCTTATCTCAATCTCTCGAATCTTGTCGTCAAATCTTCCGAGCTTCAGGACCTGCTTATATTCAACTATTGCATACTGATTATTTCCTTCTTTGAGGTATGCCTTTGCCAAAAGATAATGAGCATAGGCATTCTTTATATCCTTCTCAAGAAGATCATTCAATTTCTTGACAGCCAGTTTTGTCTGCCCTGCTTCTATCATTCTTGCAATTTCTTCAATTTTTTTTGGAAGAACATAGGTCGTCACAATATAAAGAACAATTATTCCAAAAATAATACAGAAGAGAAATATAATTACATAGGTAAATGTCATAAGTCAGATATCCTGATTTTTATACTATTTGCATTGAATGAATTATCAAAGAAGGTAGCATTCAAATACAAAGCCGCTAAAATAACAACACAATACTGAGCATGAAAAAAGTATTTTCAGTATAGCTTTCTTTTAAAATTTAAAGCAAGTTTTTTTGCTGTCTGCATGCCAATTATTCCATGGAAAAAGAGAAAATTTATATTGACAAAATAAGGGCAGATCCGGATTATTCCAAAAGTCTTCGGGGGCGTAGCTCAGTTGGGAGAGCGCTTGAATGGCATTCAAGAGGTCAGGGGTTCGATTCCCCTCGTCTCCACATCCCCATACTTCTTCAATATTTAATCAACCCATACATATTATCAGCATAGAAATTCACTACCATGAATAGTGACAAGTTTTTCTATATAATAGGTTCTCTTTCCCGCAGGTATGGAAACCTGGACTTCCTCACCGACTGATTTATTCTGTAAAGCCATACCAATAGGTGAAGAAAGTGATATTTTGCCTTCCGCAGGATTGACTTCATTAGGAGAGACAAACTGAAACTGCATCCTGTCATCTGTTTCTTTATCAAGAATTGTAACAACAGATCCATACGCAATAACAGCATCAGGAATATTATTAACATTAAGGTCGTTTAACTGACTCATTTGCTCGGTAAGCTGAGAAATCCTTGCCTGAACAAAAGACTGCCTTTCTCTTGCAGCATGATACTCTGCATTCTCTTTTAAATCACCATAAGCTCTGGCTTCAGCTATTCTCTTTGGAAGATCAACCTTGAACTCATACTTTAAAAGATCAAGTTCTTCTCTCAATTTTTCTTTTTTTGCTTCAATATCTCTGTTCATCACAGACTCCTTTACTGATTTCAACTTAAACAGGTAAGACAGAGTTTCTTACTTATTTTTAATTGGATTTTTTCAATTTAATGAGTAGCTTAACATTCTTATTGTCATCTTTTTTCAATGTAAAGCCATTTTCTTTAAGTGACTTCTCGATTTTAAAGGCCTTTAAATCAACTATTTTTTTCATTTGTTCTTCCCTGAACATGATTGCATTGTCTTCATTATATATATAATCGGACGACATCCGATTCTTTTTAAGCTAAAGACTTTCTTCTGCAACCACTTCCAGAAGAAGAGGCCTAAAAATTTTGCTCTTTGCGGTAAATCGGGAAACAATTTTGATTATTACAAAGGAAACTGCCAGTCCGACTGCGCCAAGAAATCCAGACCTTAATTCAGCATCCTGTATCGGAATAAAATCAATTCTGTTTCCGAGAATCACACCTGTAAGCAGCAGGATAACAGGCAAAGCGTAAAGAAGAAAAGAGGAAAGTATTACCCCCTTCTCTTCTATGGTAAAAGTTACAAGATCACCTTTTTGGGCATTGATCGTATTCTCTATCAGAAGAATTCTCATTTTCTGATCTTCTGCAGCAATACAGTTATCTTTTGCAGGACAGCAAAGGCACATATTTTCAGGATCTGTCTCTATCAGAACCTGCGTACCCCTGATTTCCTTTACTTTTCCTCTTTCAATATGCATTTCTTTTACCTGTGGATCTATTTTTCAGTTTCAAGTTTGATGTCAACAACTTCACCAAACTTTGCAAGATCCTTTTTTACAGACCTGTTTCCAACGACTACCCTGACAATGCCGGATTTAAAAAGCTGTTTTGAAGCATTTTTAATATCCTGAGCTGTTGTTTTTTTTATATTGGATGGATATTCCCTGTAATAATCACCAGGAAGGCCATTGTAAACAATTGTCATATAATTGTTCAAAATATTCATGGGTGAATCAAAATTAAAAATATAGCTGTTAAGAATTGATTTCTTTGCCCATTCGAGTTCTTTTTTATCAATATCTTTCTCTGACATTAAATTTGTATTTTTAAGCATGATGGAAAGCACTTCTGTTACAGCCGAATTCTTCGTCTGAGCATAAGCCAGGAAAACTCCGGTTTTCTTTCTGGGCCTGACAACCGAACCAACAGCGTAGGCTAATCCCCTTTCAACCCTTATTTCTCTCATGAGCCTAGAGTTGAAGGAACCACCTCCAAGCAGATAATTCATCAGGGAAAGTGGATAAACTGAAGGCTTATCTATCTCAGGAGCAACTGTTCCGATCACAACAGTTGATTGCGGAATATCCTTTTCATAGAAATATATCTTACCTGCTTTTTCTCTTACGCTATCAGCAACCTTATTGTATTCTGTTTCATAATCAATTGCTTTTCCGGCAATCATCTTTGAAAGGTGTTTCTTCATAAGAGATTCAGTCTCTTCGAATGAAAGAGATGTTAAAATACCTGCCTTTACATTAGCGGCAGTGAAATATTTTTTCCATGCAGCTTTTACATCGGATAGAGAAAAACCGTTTATTCCCCTGACGGTTGCAACAGAACCGTATCCTGCACCATCAAAAATAATCTCCCTTGTTTTTTCAAAAGCAATGTTTGCAGGATCATCATAACTTCTTCTCACCTCATCGCTGACGAGAGTCCTTGCATTTATAAAATCTTTTTCATTAAAGGCGGGGGCGAGCAGAATTTCTCCGAGCAGAGAAAAAGCCTCTTCCCTGAACCTCTCAAGAACCCTGATCACTACAACAGTCTCTTCCCATCCGGAGGAAATACTGAGTTTACCCCCAATTGATTCAATCTTTTCATGCAAAGCCGAACCCGGATATTTTTTTGTTCCGCACAGTGAGAGTGTTTTGGCAACAAGATTTGAAAGCCCGGCAGTGTTGCGATTCTCATAGAGTCTGCCGAATCCTACAGAAACGACAATAGTCAATTGAGGAAGCTCATCCTTAATATAAAATCCGCTCAAACCATTGGGAAGTTTAACCTCTTTAACCGGAGGGTAGACAATATTCTCACCGGATGAAAAAAGAGGCGCCATTCCAAATATTAAAATAAGCAGAGCACTGGCTGTCACGGTCATCAATCTTTTCATTTTACAGCCTCCCCCTTCCTGCTGTCTTTTAAAACAGCTACCGTTCTGTTATTATGTACAAGATATTTTGCAATTACGTTTTTGATATCGCTTTTACTCACTTTTCGTATATTGTCGAGATAACTTACCATATATTTCCAGTCATTGAATACAGTCTGATAATAACTTAGCGCATGAGCAAGTCCGTTGTTCGATGCCAACCCGAAAATAAGATCCGACTCAACAGTATTAACAGCTTTCTCTATTTCATCATCACTAATATCATCCTTAAGATGATTTATTTCTGTATATATCTCTTTTTCGATATTTTTCATATCAGCTGATTTTGCGGGTTTTGCATAGACCATAAACAGATTGTCATATCTGGCCCCCGGGGAACCATTCCATGCGCTGATGTCAGTTACCAGTTTTTTTTCAAGGACCAGCGTTTTATAAAGCCTGGATGATTTGCCGCCTGCAAGAACCTGGGAAATTACATCACAGACATAATCGTCTTTTGATGGGGCTGTTGGCTTATGCCATCCGATCATTATCATGGGGTTGGATTCAAAAGACAGCTCAACCCTTCTCTCGCCTTTTTGAAGTGGCTCGGCTATCGTTATAGCAGGGGGCTGCGGAGATGCCTCGATTTTTCCAAAGTAGGATTCTATAACCCTGAATGTCTCTTCAACATTCTGTTTGCCAACAATCGTGATAGTAGTATTGGAAGGGATATAATGAGTTCGATAAAACCTTCCAACATCCTTTATTGAAAGATACGGTATATTCGATTTCCAGCCAATTGTTGGATGTCGGTAGGGATGCGCGATAAACGCTGCAGCAAGAAACTTTTCGAAAAGAAGACCTTCTCCATTTGAATCATAGCGCATGAGCCTTTCCTGAATTACATTGTTTCTTTCAAGATAATATTCTCTGAGCACAGGGTTCCTCAGTCTTTCAGATTCAATCTTTGCCCAAAGTTCCAGTTTATCAGAAGGAAGCTGAATATAGTAACCGGTTTTATCTCTTGAAGTGGAAGCATTGAAACCAACGGCTCCGTTTTCAGTATAGATCCTGTCATAAGGCGAGCTTACCACATAATCCCTGAGTTTCTTCTGAAGATTCTTCAATTCTTTTTCAAGCTGGGATATCTTAAGATTTCCGGGGCTTGTCAGTTTGAGCCTGTCTATAGTTTCACCAACAGCCTCGATTTTATTCAGAATTTTCACTTCTTCTTTATAATTTTTGGTTCCAAGCTTATCGGTACCCTTGAACAGCATGTGCTCTAACATATGGGCTGTCCCGGATGTCCTGTAACTCTCATCGCATGAGCCCACTCTGAAGGACATATTAAAGGCAAGAGTTGGCGCATAACCTCTGTCAAGAAGAATGACGGTTATACCATTGGATAGTCTCCTCACATTTACATTCTTTTTCAGATACTCTCCGGAATCTGAAATTTCCGCCTTCAACGGGCTAAGGAAAAAAATGAACATCAAAAAAAACAACAAAAACTTTCTCATATTTATCTCCTGATTATTTTATCACAGGCAGGTCTGCCGGCAAGGGCAGAGAAGGGAGAATCCGATTATTCGGATTCGTTCTCGTGATCCCTGAGTATCTCCTCAGCAAGGATCTTGAGTTTTGGAGAAACCTTTACCGGCTCCAGCTTGATGGAACTATCGGTTTCTTTTCCAAGCAGTTTCCCGAGAGCGAAGAACATCCTTTCATATATTTCATTAACCTTGTCAGTTCTGTTAACCATCTTGTAGTAGGTAAGAGCAACAAGAGGCTGCCTTTTATCATAAAAATAATAATCAGCCACCCTTGTAAGTCCGTCCCTGTATCCGGTTTTCGTGAATACTTCAATCGCCTTTTCAATATCACCATCGTTGAAAAGCTGATTTCCGTATCTAATTAGTTTTACCCTGTCTTTTTCATTCATCATGAATCCTTTATTTCATTCATGCGGTCTAAATAATCTGAAAAAACAGACTTCCGCCTTTCGCTCTCTGTTAAAATACCTTGACAAACATGCCATGTGAGCTTCAGATAATAAAGTCTTTTTTATTATGCTGACAATAAATTGATTTATCCTGCAATTATAGTATTTAAAAAAATTTATAAATTCTTAGAGACCGGAAAAATCATTCAGTTACATCAGGAGAAACATATGTATCCAATTATTTTTAAGTATAAAATGCTTACTATCGGCGGCTACGGAATAATGCTCGGCATAGCTTTTTACAGTGCATTCCTGCTTCTGGAAAGAGAATTCAAACACAAAGAAATTGATGCCGACCTGGCATACAGAATTCTTCTTACAATAATTCCGTGTGGAATAATTGGTGCTAAATTATTCCATATTTTTGATAATATTGATATTTTTCTCAGAGACCCGATGGGCATGATATTTTCCGGATCGGGACTTTCTGTATACGGAGGATTCGTTATTGCATTACTGGCATCGGCAGTTGTGATTAAAAAAAGCGGAGAGAATATTCTTCAGATATTTGATTTAGCCTCACCTGCAATGGCTCTTGGTTATGGTATAGGAAGAATGGGTTGTCACGTTGCAGGTGACGGATGTTATGGAATCAGGACATCATCCTTTTTAGGAACTCCGTATCCGAACGGGATCGTACCCACAACAGCAGAGGTTTTTCCAACACCGCTCTTTGAATCCTTTATATCCCTCATGATTGTCATTCTTCTTCTTAAGCTGAGAAAAAAAGAACTTCAATCAGGAAAAATATTCTTCATATACCTGATTCTTAATGGTATTGCCAGATTTTCTGTGGAATTCATCCGCCTGAATCCTGATGTTGCATTTGGCCTTTCTCAGGCACAGATTGTTGCATTTTTCTTCTTTGCAACAGGCATAATTGGTCTGGTATATCAAAAGATATCACACTCTGAATCACTCTGACCCGGGAATGAAGATTAAGCAGGCAATACAGAGAAACTTCTACATTGAAAAACTGAATATATTTGGCCCTGAATCTCCGCTTTCAGTTGGCTGGCCCCCTTCTTTGCAGGCCAGCCTTTTTCTCATTATTGCTTCAGTGCTCAATTCAACAGATAAAAACAAAAAATATTCCATCCTGGATGCAGGATCAGGCCTGGGAGACTTTATTACAATACTTGACGAACTCTCACTCCATAATATTGAATATACCGGCATAGAACTGCTCCCTGAGCTTATGAAGATTTCCAGACAAAGACATCCCAAATACAGATTCATTAATCTGGATTTCATGTCAGATAAATTCAGCGAAACCTTTGATTTCATAATCTGCTCAGGAGCAATGAACATTGTAAATACTGAAAACAGAGAAGATCACATCCATTATATTGAAAAATTTATAACCAAGATGTATTCACTATCAAATATATCATGCGCATTCAATCTGCTTTCACAAAAAGGACAGGATCATATTGAAGAAAACGATATCTTTTATTATACTGACCCCGATTACATACTCAATTTCTGCCGCACCCTGACCAAGGACACTGAGCTATCTCATGATTATTTTGATTATATTTTTACTGTTTTTATGAAAAAGTGAACAGGACTCTTACTGTACTGATAAATTATTTTTTATCAATTTTACCTCTGAGACCATCAGAGGATGGTCTCAGAGGTAAAATTACGAGTCTCAGAGGAAAAATCCGAAAAAATCTTTTTTAAACCGAATCAGTAAAATTCTTGATATATCAAAGAACTCTATTTAGAATATTACAGTTTTCTGTGTCAGGGCTTCTGCTGTTAAAAACAATATTGCGTATATATTATATATAACAATAAACTGAAAGTGCTGAGGAATTTGCATCAAGGAGAAGATCATTGAAAAAAATAATATTTACCGCACTCTTTCTGACAATATTTGCAGCACCATCTTTTGCTAATATTTACATAGATCCCTTTCTGGGATACGTGAATGCAGGAGATGCAAAAAACCAGATAGGATTTGGAGGTTCTCTTGGAATGGATATCACCTCTGACCTGACTGCAGTGTACAGAGGCGCATATTCCTTTAAAAAAGACACCTATGAGGTTTTAACCGAAACAAAAGATAAGGAATACACACACATGACTCACCTCTTTGGGGTTGAGTATATACCAGAAATTGGAATTCTTAAAAAAATCCGATTAAGATGGAAAAACACCATTCTTGCAGGATATTCAAGCACCTCCATTGATATTCAGGATACTGGAGACAGCTCTGATTCCGGATTTGCTTATGCGGTATCCACAGGAATAATATGGGATTTGTCTCAGCACGCATGTCCGTTCATCGAAGCAGGATGGCATCAGTCATACTACATGAATGATTTCAAAGACAGTGATATTCTTGGATTCGAGATCCTGGTCGGATTCAGGTTCTCCATATGGTCTCAGCGGGATATTGGAAAAAACTACTGATTCATTAATTCATGAATCCTTCATTCAGCAAATCAGAGATTTTATTGTTTCTAAGCTCTGCCCTCAGACGCCTGATTTCTGCAATTATTATTATAATCGGTTCCGGCATCATCCTATACTTTCTTAAATCCATTGCCGGAATAAATCTTTTTGATGATTTAAGCGCTGAGGATTTTATAGGTTTTACCTTTTCACTCTTAAAAGACCTCTTTAAATAATAACTGCATCTGACTATTTTTGATATGAAATAATACATGAAGTATTCAGATTGATTATCATGCTCTGATTGTGCTTTGATTGACAGAATCTCCCTGCTTTTAATAACTGTAAAAATGTCAAACACGCACACAATAAAGGGATTCGTTCTGCTTCTTTCATCAAGCGTATCATTTGCAGTATCAACAGTTTTCGCTAAACTCGTTACAGAAAATTCAGAAATTCAGGCAATAGAGATTACTTTTTTCAGGTTTTTCTTTGGATTCATTATTGTGAGTCTATTCATTCTCAGAAAAAAAAAATCCCTTAAGCCCGTTTCGGCAAAATATATCTCACTCAGGGCTGTTTTTAATACTGTTGCGGTAATTTGTTTTTTTGTAGGAATTCAGTATACGACTGTTTCAAAAGCCAATATGCTCAATCTCACAAGTCCGGTTTTTGTTTTTCTTATATCTCCCTTTCTCAATCATGAAAAAATATCACCTGTAAATATATTATATCTCATTATAACGATGGCAGGGATTTACCTGGTAGTTACCCAAAAAGCAGGGGTGATCGACTTTTCTACCATTAATAAAGGAGACGCCCTGTCTCTGTTTTCAGGGATTCTTGCTGGTTTTGCACTTTCTTCTCTTAGGGAAGCCAGGAAATATGACCCCAGCTACCGAATTCTTTTTTATCTAATGGCAACAGGAAGTATAATAAATCTGATCATTGTGATACCTGTATTCCTTTTTCCAAAGGGGATGATTCTGTTATATACGGCATTATCTACAATTACATCCCTTCTCGGTCAGTTATTCATTACAACCGGCTACAGGTATATTTCGGCTGCGGCAGGATCTCTTGTATCATCGAGCAGGCTCGTTTTCGCCTTTATAATGGGAATAATAATATTTGGTGATCCGATAACTCAAAGGATGGCTCTTGGTACTGCATTGATCATTATCTCTCTAACCGGAGTAAGCGGTATCAGGAAAAGACTAAAAAAAAGAAACTGATAATCAAAGCTAGCTTAATATTGTTAGTCCTGAACATAAAAAAAGCCAGCATTTTGAATGCTGGCAATTATTAATCAGAAAAGTAATAATTATGCTTATTTAATATTATATTTTTTCTTGAATTTCTCAACTCTACCCGCTGTATCAACTATCTTCTGTTTTTTGGTATAAAAAGGATGACAGTTAGAACAGATCTCAACACGAAGATCCTTTACAGTTGACCTTGTTTTGATTTCATTTCCGCAGGCACATTTTATTACTGTTTCTTCATATTCAGGATGAATTCCAGGTTTCATTTTAAACTCCTTTATTATTATACTCTTGTTCACAAAATACTATATTTCGGCATAAAATTATCAGGCAGAATTCATTGCCTTTAAAAATGCCCTGTTATTTCTGGTTGCCTTCATTTTCTCGACAAGAAGCTCCATGGATTCTGTAGGACTCATGGAAGCCAGAGCCTTTCTTAATACCCATAATTTATTGAGTTCCTCTTCGTCAAGCAGTAATTCTTCTTTACGGGTACCTGATTTATTAATATCAATTGCCGGGAATATTCTTCTGTCAACCAATTTTCTGTCAAGCACAAGTTCACTGTTGCCCGTTCCTTTAAACTCTTCGAAAATGACCTCATCCATTCTGCTTCCGGTATCGATAAGTGCTGTTGCCAGAATCGAAAGGCTTCCACCCTCTTCAATATTTCTGGCAGCACCAAAGAATCTCTTTGGTTTATGAAGCGCATTTGAATCAACACCACCAGAAAGAATCTTTCCACTTGCGGGAACGACCTGGTTATATGCCCTTGCAAGTCTCGTAATGGAATCCAGAAGAATTACAACATCCATTTTTCTCTCAACCAGTCTTCTTGCTTTTTGGATAACCATATCAGCGACCTGAACGTGCCTGGTAGCCGGTTCGTCGAAAGTTGAGGAAACAACCTCTCCCTTCACAGAACGCTGCATATCAGTAACTTCTTCAGGTCTTTCATCGATCAGAAGTACTATAAGATAGACTTCCGGGTGATTTGTCGTTATCGAATTTGCAATTTTTTGAAGCAGAATTGTTTTACCGGTTCTTGGAGGAGCAACAATTAGTGCTCTTTGACCTTTCCCAATCGGAGTCATGAGATTCATTATTCTCATTTCAACATTCTCTGACTCAACCTCAAGATTAAGTCTGTTCATCGGATAAAGAGGTGTAAGATTATCAAAATGAACGCGCTTGTGAAGATTTTCAGGATGCTCAAAATTGACAGCCTCAATTCTCAGCAGAGCAAAAAATCTTTCATTATCCTTTGGAGGTCTTATTTGCCCGGCAATGGTATCACCGGTTTTGAGACCGAAAAGCCTTATCTGCGAAGGTGAAACATAAATGTCATCAGGGCCTGGCAGATAATTATAGTTTGGAGATCTTAAAAAACCATACCCATCGTTCAGAATTTCAAGAACACCACTCGAAAAGATGAGTCCTTTCTGTTCAGTCTGGGTTTTTAATATCTCAAAAATCAAATCCTGTTTTTTTAAACCGGAGATCCTCTCAACACCCATGTCTTTTGCGAGATTCATGAGTTCATTAATGGTTTTAAGCTTTAATTCAGCAAGGTCAAGTTTAACGGTTGAAGCCTGTCCGTTTCCATTTGCAGCTGTTTTACCATTTCCATTCGAGGACTTTACAGTCTGGGGGGTTTCTTTTTCATTAATCATCCTATCATTCCCATTCTTAGACCTGGTACGAGGTCTGCTTGATTCGGTAGCCATAGGCAAATCTTACCTGTTGTATGTTATTTTATATTAAAAGTCCAAATGAAGAAGGGTTATATTGCCACTGCCAATACGGGCAGGAAATAAAATAATCCATCTATTTATGGGTTTAAAATACCTAAAGAGAAACGGAGGTATAACTGAATTACTTTTTACTATATATAGACATTACAAAGGAATACAGGGTTAAGTCAAGAAAAAAAACAGGATCTTAATTTATATTTGTTTAATAACCAGGGGAATCACGGATTCAGATCAAGATTGAATTTCTTTATTCTGGACGCAAGTCCTTGCCTCGAAATTCCCAGTATCCTTGCTGCATCTGCGGGATTTTCGGATTTTTTTACAGCATCCACAATGAGACTTCTTTCAACCGCATACATGGCTTCAGAAAGAGCCATTCCTTCGTGAAAAACCGAAGACAAGGGATTGGAAATTTCCTCAGTTTTCTGTTCACAGTAAAATAAGAATCCAATCCTCTTCTTTTTGTTTTTCAAAGGGACTTTCTCATATAAAACATCCAGCTCTTTATTATAAAAATGAAGATCAGATCCATTCTTACGTGGTTCATTAAAGTCAGGATTTTTTAAAAATTTTTCAACCAAAACAGGATCAACTTCCTTTCCATTGAACTTTTTTTCATACAAATCTTCAAAAAAACTGTTATAAAAAATTGTTTTACCCTTTTCATTTATTGCATAGAGCGGCTTGGGAATATGCTCAAGGATAAGATATATTATCCACTCAAGAATCTGTTCTTCTTTTTGATCCTGAATTTCAGCTTTTACATTTTCTGCTGATTCAGTTTTTTCTACCACTCCACGATTCTCGACAGCAGAAAAAAGCTGAAGTCTTGTCCAGTCACCCTGAACATCTCCAAAAATATTAACAACCTTGAACTCCCTGATGCTGCCATACTTCAGGAGATCATCAAAGGTCATCCGTCTGGCAAGATCAGTTACAAACTCATCAATTTTTCTGCTCTTGGTTCTTTCGATATCACTGAGTTCAGAAATTACATCTTCCTTCCTGAGAATTCCAATAAGGATACCACGCTTGGAAACTACAGGAACAATCGGCAGGTCATATGCATAAAAAAGCCTGACGATATCCTCCGGTTTTTTGTTATCCGGAGAATATGGGTTTTCCTCAAACTGCTGCAGATCTTCTTTTGGATCAGTATCCTTTTTGTCTGTCATCAGAACCCCAGAACATCATACATTGAATAATAACCAGGCTCCCTGTGGTTAACAAATTCAGCGGCAAGAACCGATCCCCTGGCAAAAATATCACGATTGGTTGCCCTGTGAGTGAGTTCAATCCTTTCGCCAATCCCGGCAAAAAAGACAGTATGTTCACCTACTATATCTCCTCCCCTCATTGCCATCACGCCGATTTCATTATCCCTGCGTTCACCAACTATTCCTTCCCGGCCATGCATCTCAGGAGCAGAGTTTAGATCGGCAACCGATTCCTTAATTATTTCAATAAGTTTTTTAGCTGTACCTGAAGGAGAATCCTTTTTAAACCTGTGGTGAGCCTCGAATACTTCTATATCGAATTCATTTTGCAATGCACTTGCAGCAACTTCAGTCAATTTAAATAAAAGATTCACTCCAAGAGACATGTTTGGGGATAAAAGAACAGGAATCTTTACTGAAGAATCCTGAACTCTTTTAATCTGATCATCAGAAAGCCCTGTTGTGCCAATAACAAGGCCTTTGGCTTGTTTTACACAAAGGTCAAGCAATTCCATAGTAGCCGGAGGAGTAGAGAAATCAATGATTACATCAACTTTTTCAAGATCCTCCTTGTTCAATGATTTTATTATTACATTATCAGGGGCTTCAGTAGTGAGGATGTTTGCAGAATTGCCATAAAAAACAGACGCCTCATGATCGAATGCAGCAGCAAGTTCATGTCCCCTTTCATAAACCGTCTTCAGTATGGCAAGTCCCATCCTTCCGCCAATTCCGCATATCCCGGTTTTCATTTCAAATTTACTCCATAATCAACAAGAATTTTCCTGAGACCGGCCTTATTTTCATCAGTCAGTTCTGTTAGCGGAAGCCTCATTTCACGTGTACAGTATCCAGCCATATGCATTGCTGATTTTATAGGGATTGGGTTTGTTTCAAAAAACATCCCCCGGCAAAGAGGCAACAATCTGTAAAAAAGTTCCCTGGCCTCTTCGATTTTCTTATCATTATAAAGGGTTATCACCTTTTTCATATCAGAAGGAAGTATATTTGACAGGACAGAGATCACTCCCTTTCCTCCGATTCCCAGGACCGGCAGCAAAAGATTATCGTCACCCGAAAGCAATGTCAGGGAATCTCCGCAGAGTTCGATCACTCTCATCATTTGCGATATATCTCCAGAAGCCTCTTTTATCGCAGCAACATTATCCACCCTGTTTAAAAGCTCTTTTACACTCTCAGGCTGAAAATTTACCCCTGTTCTTCCCGGGATATTGTAAAGAACAACAGGTATATTTATTGATTTTGCAACACTTTCAAAATGACAGATCAGGCCTTTCTGAGTCGGTTTATTATAATAAGGATTGACCTGGAGGACTCCATCCACTCCGGCGTCTTCGGCCGATTTTGAAAGACAGATAGCCTCTCTTGTTGAATTAGCGCCTGTTCCTGCAATTACATTGATTCGGTTCTTTACTTTTTCAACCACCCACTTGATCAGCTTTTTATGTTCATCGAATGAAACAGTCGGAGATTCACCGGTAGTCCCCATGGGAACAATACCATCAACCCCTCCTTCTATCTGCATCTCTATGATTCTCTCGAGAGAATCATAGTCAATTTTGTCATCTTTAAATGGTGTAATTAATGCTGTACTTATTCCTTCAAACATATCCTTTCCCCGGTATATTATTTTTTATTACTTTTTTGGCTGTACTACCGAAAAAAGCCTGGCTTCAAACTTTTTAATATCAAATATCTCATCTTTAAACTCATCATTAAAAAGATAAAGGATGATTGTTCTGTGCGCCTTAAGCATCTCCTCTCCTGCCGGATAGGCATGAACCTTAATCCACTTATCTCCTTCTGTAATAATAATTTTTACTTCTTTGCCTTTTTCGATAACCGATCCATTGGCCTCGAATTTATCAAGTGTGAGATAAACCTGATTCTCATACTTCCGAAGTATTTTACTGTCTTCCTCTATGATAAAAGAAGAGCATGATAATGCAATCAAAAGAAAAGGGAAAAACATAATCAGCTTTTTTTTCATAACTTGCTCACTATATTGAATATTAATACCGGCTCAAATGCACGGGAAACAAAACAACTTCAAATCAAATCACATAAAACAGCTTCTGATAAGATAAAGCGCCAGCTTCTTTTAAATTTCCAAGATCGTTCCTGTCAAGAAAATATTGACCACTTAAGCGAATCATCTGTGATAAGCCAGAGCCTCACCTGAAGCTATCAGCTTGTCTTCAGAGCCATGTACCTCAATTTTCCAGAAACTAACCTTCTTACCCACATTGACGGGCATGGCTTCAGCAAATATCTTCTCTCCTTCACTTGCCGAAGAAATATAATTCAGAGAAAAGTTAAGAGAAAGAGCCGCCATGCCGGTGGAGTTTGAAGCTACTGCAAGAGCCTGATCAGCAAGGGAAGATATTATTCCACCATGGGCTCTTTCAACCGCATTGAGATAATCTGACTTTACAGTGAGAGAACATCTTGCATAACCGGCATCCACTTCATCCACCTCTATTCCCAGAAACCTGGCAAATGGGTCTTTCCCAACCACCTCTTTTGCATACTTAACCGGATCTTTCACAACATCAGAATCTGACATTTTCACCCTCTCTGAATATTTTTAAAAATTTACCTCTGAGACATTTAAACGTCTCAGAGGTAAATTTCAGTCAATACCGATTTACTATACAAATTATGTTTATTCAGTCAAGATTATTTCTTGTGAAGGACTAACTCCGCTAACCGGTTCATTCTGAACAGTTTCCTTTCAAGATGAACTATTCTCACAGAATAAAAATGCTGTTCTTTGACAAGCTTTCGATAATCTCTATGCCTGCGAATTTTCTGATTAGAACATCCGGCTTTTTCAAGACTGGCTTTGAGTTTAAGACGTTCCGTTCTCACTCTGTTCCAATCTTTCCTTTTCCCGGCTATTTCTGCCCGGATTTCATTCATACAGCTTTCATCATATTTATGCATTATTTTTATCCGATATCATTTCAGATTGTAATCTTTCCAGGCTTCCATATTCTTTATACATTCTTCTTCGGCTCTTTTTCTTCCGGGTTCACTCATCCTGACTGCAGGATACACATGCATGTTTACTGATTCAATTAAACCGCCGGATTTAAGCCAGCCAGAGATAAAACATGGCCTGTCTGTTTTTTGTATTTCTTCTAAAATTTCATCACTGCCAAAACCAGCCGGAAGATCAATCAACAGGAAATCTATACAGTCTGTATTGATTTCCTGTGTATTATAATGTTCAGATATTTCCAGACCTGTAATTGTTCCGGGAGGTATTGATTTTTCAATCAGACTAATCGGTATATCAGTTTTCTTCAACAGCAATCCATCAGCGGAGGATGCAATAAAAACATCAAGTCTGTTTACAAAGAAAAGGATTCCTCTTTCAACACAAATCAACCTGATTCTTTCCGATACAGAAAGCGCTCGTTTCACGGATAACCCATCAAGGTTGAGCTGAATACAGGAAGCGCCTCCCTCAATCAAACCGTTCGCTGTTTCCACGGCTTCTTCATCCCCCATAACAGAGACTTCAAGAACCGCATAAATGCCAGAGAAAATTTTATCAATAAGGTCAGCTTTAGTCATTAAACCGACCGCCCTTCGTTCAAGACTGTAAAGAGAAAATCTTACAGCCTGAAAAGCACCGGACTCAACGTCACCGGTATATTTTGAAAACTCCTCAAGACATCGAACAGCTTCAGTTGCCCGATGCAGGTTAGCCTTGAAAATATCCTGAAGCGTATCTCTTTTTTTCTCAGATTCAAGATCGCTGAATTTCTGACCGTCACCCGAAACATCCCTGCAGTTTATCAGTTTATCAGCCGGGAATCCAGAGGCATTTTTTTTAAGATTATGTCTAATCTCCTTAAAGTCAGACGCGAACCCGGAAGAATAATAAAATCTCATTATATCCTCACATACACGAATACCTTCCTGGGCCCTGTTTATGTTCGCATCTATTGCTGCATATATCTTTTCATTCACCGGACATGACCTCCGGCTTGTTTTTTTCTGACTCATAGATCACCAGAGCAGAGAGCACAATCGCTGCTGTTTCGGCCCTCAGCTGATTCATGCCAAAACTGGCCCCCCTCCATCCTGCTTCTGACGCCCTGTGGAGTTCTGAATCAGAGAACCCGCCTTCAGGTCCTATGAGCAGACTGATGCTTTCTGCATTTCCTGTTTCAGCAAAGATTGAACTAAAGTCTGCGTCTGCCACAGGATGAGCTATTATTTTAAGATCAGAGGTTTCGGAAGCGATTAAATCACCGAAAGTGACAACAGGATATACTTCAGGAAAGGATTTCCTCATACATTGTTTTGTTGCTTCCATTGCCTTTTTCTGCCAGCGGTCATGTCTGTTTTCTTCCTTTCCTTTCAAAAGAGGGATAGTTCTCTCCGTTAGAACAGGGATAATTATATCCACTCCGAGCTCAACAGCCTTCTGAATCACAAGGTCAAAATTTTTCCCCTTGAGTAGGGCACAGCAGAGTTTTATTTTTTTCCCATCACTTTGCTCTTCCGAAAAACCGATTATCTCGGCAGATATTTCATTGTCTGATATTTCTCTTATTTCGAGTTCGTAGACCCTGTTCTTTTCATCAAGGCATTCTATCCGGTCCCCCGCATGAATTCTCCTGACTCTTGCTATGTGATGATACTCCTCACCAATTATTCTGCACATACTTCCCGTACAGGAATCCGACCTGATCAAAAATCTTGGCAAAGGTTTCCTCCTGATAAAAAATACCTATTATATCCTTATAAAGCCAGTGTTTAGTGTATTTTAACTTTTTTCAATCCGCAAACCGGATTATATTTTTAATGAATTTATAATTTATAACAAGATCAAAATTATAATAAAAAAAACAATAAAGATTTTTCGTAAATTAAAAGAATGAGGTTATAACTGAAAAAAATATCAGGACTTAAGAAATTTGAAATTGTTATTATGTATGAAAATCCAGATCACCGCAAATTACATAATAAGCAATTAAAAATTATTTGTTTAAAAAAAAGTTGACACAGAAACACATTAAAGAATATTGTGCCCATAGATCGCGCGGTGGAGCAGTTGGTAGCTCGTTGGGCTCATAACCCAAAGGTCGCA
>CAZEJW010000013.1:0-38327 GCA_964512685.1 uncultured Leptospirales bacterium
TTTGTGGTAAAATTTACATACAACGGATGGGGTCTTTTTATGCAATTATCTTTTTTAAGCCTTCTTTTCCCACAAATCCGGAATGACCCCCGTGGTCTCCATAGTAATTATTGGAGGAAAACAGGTTGATTATGTGTTGAGTTTAATAAATCGTCTCTACAGCCTCTCGAATGATATCATTAGTGCTGGAGGAAGTCAGCATGATATGTAATTTATCAGCTTGAAATCCCCTTTGCATCAGGAGATTAATCATTGTCTGGCGATATTCAATTATAATTTCGGAAGCTGTTTATACTTGAATTTTTTGCAATGCACTTTATATGAGTTAAAATAATATTCCTCGAACATAAAAAAATAAACATAGTATCTGTTTTTTTTAAAAATATATATAAAAACATTGACTCTACATAATATATTATGTAGACTTAAAGCAGGTTATGGTGAGTAAATGGATTGTTATTTTTTACAGAAATGATCAACAGATCTCAGAAATTGATAATTATCTGGATAATTTAACTGTTAAACAAAGGGCAAAGGTTGAATCATGGATAGCTCAGCTTGAAGAAAATGGCCCAACACTTACAAGACCATATGCTGATTTATTAAGGAACGGTATCCATGAGCTCAGGATAACAATAAATAATATGCAACAGGAAAGGATTTTGTATTTTTTTGTTTATAGTAATTATATTATACTGACACATGCTTTTACTAAAAAAACAAAAAAAGTACCTGATGCAGAAATAAACAAGGCCATAAAAATCCGGGAAGTATTTTTAAAACGGTTTAAAAATATCGAAACACTAAAAAAACATCTTTCCTAAAAAGTTTAAATATAGTGGGATTAATACAGGAAAAAGAAATGAAACAATTCAAAAAAAGGCTGGAAGAAGATTTAAAAGATCCTGAATTCAGAAAAGCCTATGTTGTTGAGAAAGCGTTGGCGGACATTGCAGTAAAAATACAAATTGAAAGAGAAAAGTCAGGTCTGTCCCAGACAGAACTTGCAAAGCAGGCACATATCACACAACAGCAGTTATCTAATATTGAGAATGGCAAAAATTTTACTGTAAAAACTCTTTTACAAATTGCCTCCGTTCTGAATATAAAAAATATTTCGATTCCGGTATAGCAGTAATTAAGTTGCGAGTTGCCCGGTTTCGGGTTGAGAGGGTTGTGTTGTAATTTATCAATTGCAGGAACTGAATTCATTTCACAGAAATTCTGTTCAGGTGAGAACCGGAAAAAAATTATCTGTGTTAATAGAATACATACTGATGTGAGGGTTTCTGTTTTTTCTTTTTGAAAATCTTTAATCTATTCGGACCTGAAGATTAAAATTTCAAATTCCCCAATTTATACCATGGCAGCAGTTTATAATTTCCTCTTTTTTGTAAACTGTTACCGCCAAAAATAACAATCCCATTAGTCCTTGAACCGGAAATCCTGTACCAGTAATCAAGCCCCTTGAAATAATCATTAGTTACTGTTCGTCCGGATTTAATCTCAACCGGGATCAGTTCTTCTCCATTATCAATAATAACATCTACTTCATTTCCTGTTTTATCTCTCCAGAAGTAACAATCAGGATCCTGACCAATATTATATTTTCTTTTAAAAAGTTCTGAGATAATTAAAGATTCAAAAAGTCCCCCTTTATTATAATGTGTCTCAAGCTGCTCTGCAGACCTGATTCTTAACAGATAAGAAGCAAGACCTGTATCGTAAAAATACAACTTGGGCATCTTTACCAGCCGCTTGTTGAAATTTTTATGATGCGGCTTTAATAAAAAAATAATATAGCTGGCTTCAAGTATTGATAACCATGTTGAAGCGGTTGTATGTGAAATTCCGCATTCATTTCCAAGAGAAGACAGATTAAGAATTTGCCCTATTCTTCCAGCGCAGAGTTTAAGGAACAACTGAAATTTTCCAAGATCTCCAATATTTTTGATCATCCTGACATCCCTTTCAATATATGTCTGAATATAACCAGGATAAAAATCATCAGGCTGAATTTTCATGTCATAAATTCTTGGATAAAATCCATTATAAATATAATATTCATAATTTTTAATGTCAGGTTCAGAGATTTCATTATACGAAAAAGGAAGAAGTTTTAGAACAGCGACCCTTCCTGCGAGAGACTGAGTGATTTTCTCAAAAAGCAGAAAATCCTGAGAACCTGTAAGAATATACTGCCCTGGGATATTGTCTTCATCAACCTTTGTTTGAATATATGAAAATAAATCCGGAACTTTCTGCGATTCATCGATTATTGCATTTTCATAGGTTCGCAGAAAATCTCGCGGATCATCAGTTGCAAAAGCTTTGTTATCAGGATCTTCAAGAGAAACATATTTTTTTTCAGGAAAACTGTTTTTAACCAGAGTCGTTTTTCCAGATTGCCTTGGACCAGTCAGTGTTATTACCGGAAATTTTTTTGACAGATAGAGAAGTTTTTTTTGCATATCTCTTTTTATCATAAACTGCTTTCCTCGTCATATAAATTAAGAAACACAGTACATTTATATTGGACAAATTGCAAATCAAAAATGCAATTTGTCCAATATGAATGCCGGCAGTAAGGCATTTTTTTGAAAAACTTTATGAAAATTATTCTTTGTTTTTCAAGTTTTCATTATTTTCACTCAAAAACACAGCCAATATTCTTTCAGAATGCATTCACTATTACAACACAATAAGACAACTCCAAAGAGTAAATTCAACATCAGATTTCAGTACAAATAATATAAAAATAATACCTGTTCTCTGTGGTCTCCGATCTTTGAACTTGCCCTGGGTGAAGTCGAAGGGTCATTACTGGAGAAATTGCCTGATGATGGATTGAATTTATCAAATCGCCGGTACGGAGCCGTGGGGGAGGTTAAAAGTAAACATACAGATATTTTCCATTTGACCTTTCATCAACCCACAGTGTTAATGAACTTATTATTTAATCATTATTAACACAGAGGCCACACATGGACGAACCAATATACCTTGACTACAATGGAACCACTCCGATAATTCATGAAGTTACTGAAGCAATGACACCTTTTCTCACAATGCACTTTGGCAATCCTTCGAGCAGTCACTGGTATGGAATAGAACCTGTTCGCTCTCTCATGAAATCAAGGGCGAAGGTTGCAGGCCTTATTGGATGCAAAGAAGAGGAGATAATATTTACAGGCGGCGGAACAGAATCCAACAATCATGCAATAAGAGGAGTTTTCCCTGAAACTGGAGCAGCAGGCAGACATATAATAACATCATCAACAGAACATCCTTCTGTACTGGAAGTATGCAGGTTTCTTGAGAGAACAGGCGCAGAAGTAACTTACCTGCCTGTAGATTCATCAGGGTTCATAGATCCTGCTGATGTTGAAAAGGCAGTAAAAAAACAAACAGTACTCATTTCAATAATGCACGCCAATAATGAAACCGGCACAATTCAGCCCATAAAAGAAATATCTGCAATAGCAAAATCACATGGAATACTCATGCACACTGACGCTGCACAGTCTGCAGGTAAAATAAAAGTCGATGTAAATGAACTGGGAGTTGATATGCTCAGCCTTGCAGGCCACAAAATCTATGCTCCAAAGGGAACAGGAGCTCTCTACATAAAACAGGGAGTAAAGATTAACAACCTCATGTACGGTGCATCCCAGGAGCAGGGCATGCGGCCTGGCACAGAAAACATTGCAGGAATCTCTGCACTTGGAACAGCATGTGAAATAGCAGCGCGCGACCTTGCAGAAAACATTCACACAATGCAGGCAACGCGCGATCTTTTGAAAACACTGCTCGAAAATAAAATTAAGAAGATGAAAATAAACACACCAGCAAATGCCCTTCCCAATACTCTTAGTGTTTCATTTTACAGC
Organism: uncultured Leptospirales bacterium; assembly: GCA_964512685.1. Lineage (GTDB taxonomy): Bacteria > Spirochaetota > UBA4802 > UBA4802 > UBA5550 > CAZEJW01. Next base: position 3,891 of record CAZEJW010000013.1, read on the forward strand.
AAAAATGCAGCAGATATTCTCGAAGAAATCGGTATTGATGTTGCAGCCTCAGCAGGTGCAGCATGTCATTCAAATTCGGTAGAACTCTCACATGTTTTAAAAGCAATGGGTGTGGATGAAGATCCCGGAGCGGGAACACTTAGATTCAGTACAGGGAGAATGACAACTGAGGATGAAATCAGAAAAGCTGCTGAAGTTATATGCAATGCTATTGTTTAATAATCAAGAGCCATAAGAAATTTCATGCCATCCCTTATTTCAATTTTGCCCTCTGTTCTCTCTCTTTTAAGATGAAGAACAGTCTGCACTGCAGGAATATTATACCTTTTATGAAAATAGAGAAGATTCCCTGAAAGTGATTCATCAGATCTTTTTGCTTCAATAATCAATTCAGGAGAGTTATCTTTTGAGATACAGAAATCCACTTCTTTCCTGTCTTTTTGACGAAGATAGTTCAGGCTGTAATTTTTGCCCCTGTAATCTGCCATACCGCAGGTATAACGAAGAAGACTCAATGCAGTGAGATTCTCAAACAGAACTCCTTCATTCCCCTTTACCATTCCTGTATCATAAAAATATATCTTGGGTTCTTTAAGTATTGACCTGGCAATATTTTTGGAAAACGGAGTTATCCTGAATACAATAGAAAGGGCTTCAAGAACAGAGATATATTTTTTAACAGTATTTGGAGAGATGGCCGCATCTTCAGCAATGGAAGTATATGAAAGCGGAGAACCAACGCGGTTTCTTAAAAGTTCAAGAACAAGCTGGATTGATTTAAGGTCATGAATTTTCTCAAAATCAAGAACATCTTCTCTGATCAGAGCATCAGCATACTGCATTCTCCACCTGTCAGCATCTTCATCATTTTCTGCAAGTAGCGGTTCAGGAAAACCGCTTCTTTTAATCAGGTTTGCTGACAAATCCGGTCTTTCTGCAGCAACCAGTTCTGAAGGAGAAAAGGGAAAAAGCCTGTGCATAAAATATCTGCCTGCAAGAGAATCACCACCCCTGGAAAATGTTTCAAGCCTTGCACTGCCTGTAACCAGTAATATCATGCCCTCAGGTCTTGTATCGAATACACCCTTTATATAATTCTTCCAGCCCTTCATTTTATGAAGTTCGTCCAGAACCAGGAGATCTGTTGATTTCAGCCAGGACTCATTCTCAATTATTTTTCTGTCTTTTATGCTGTCATAATTAAGATAAACAGATTCAGGAAAGTTTTCTGCAATCTTCCGGGCAAGCCATGTTTTACCCACCTGTCTTGGACCGGTAAGGAAAACCATCTTTTTTTCAAGATCTTTGAGTATTAAATGGTACTGTATTCTATGCATACGACTATTCTGCACGTTAATGCAAAATAGTCAAGACTATTCCGCAAACCACTGCGGAATAGTCGCATAATTGTTCTGTATATTTGGATTTGGGATAATGCAACCTGTGTTATCCTGGTTTTGCAGCAATAATTATAATACGCCCGGTCTGGTTATTCCCATGTTGTGTGTAATTTTCGTTTATTAATTGCACAATCCCTGAGGTATAGATTTATCAGACTTTGATATGGGATGTTCATTTCCTCAGCCATATCCTTGAAATACTCAACAATATCACGGTCCAAACGTATTGTTACAGGCTGCTTCATATATTTTATATAAGGATTTTTTCGCCCCTTCATTTTAGAAAAATCATAATGATCTCTCATGCTCTCCACCTCCAGTATTCACTTTCCTCATCTTTATCTGCTTTCCTGGCGGAAATAATTCTGATAACAGTATCACTTTCCCTGAAGCAGTGACAGACAATAAGAACATGATATTTCAAACTCATGCCCAGCAAAATGAATCGATCTTCTTCTTCCGAATAATCGGGATCAAAAAACTGAATAGCATTTTCGTCATAAAAAACAGTGCAGGCTTCTTCAAATGACACGCCATGCTTTTTAATATTAGTTGCTTTTTTGTTATCATCCCATGCAAATTGCAGCTTTTCCATATGTACAATGTATGTATTGATTTAAAGCAAGTCAAGCATTGATTATATATCATCAGGATAGTCTTCCGAGAATTTACATTGGAAAGGAGGAGAATACTCACCAATTATGTTTATAATCAGTCTTTGAGCAGATCAACAGAGAGATTAAAGCAACCGTCAAATATTCCTGAATCTCTCTGGCAGATTCAGTTTATCAGCTAATTCAGCAACTGCTTTCGGCACAAGGCCTTTCCAGTCGCCACCTGATGCCATGAGCTTTCTCACATCAGTTGCGCTGATTCCTTTTTCAGATTCTGAAACATCCCGCAGTACATGAACCTTAAGATTCATGGCTTCAAAACGCCTCTTCTTTTCACGGCCCCAGTCATCATAGATTGTTATAAAAAAAACAGCATCCATTGGCACATAACATTTATAAAAATCAGGAATATTCACAGGAAAAGGAACAATTGAAAAATCATCCTCAGAAAAACCCTCTGCCCTGAGCGCTGCTTTTACCATGCAGTATCTCTCATAATAAGTAAGGGGATTCGACTCTGCGCTTCCGCGCGAAAGATCGCTCTTCTCCTCTCGAATCATAGAGGGATCAGGATTGGTTATTCCAATAACCAGGTGCTCACAGAGATTCATCCCTTCCAGGATATACAGAAGATGATCATTGTGAAATATTTGAAACCTCCCATGAATTACACCAACAGGATATTTCAGCTGCATCTTTATCCCCCTTAAAAAGATTTATAGGGTGTATATTTACCGGGCCAGAAATAACACTCCCTGCCAGTTTCATTAATGCCCCCGAGTCTTGCCCGGTCAGTACTGTTCAGAATCATGTGCATGAGTTCCCTTCCCCTCATGCAGCCAAGCGCTCCGCAAGCAGCCGAAACCTCATCGAATTTATTTACAGTGTCTCTGCGGATTCCCTGCCCGTTAAAAATCATTGGAACCGGTTCGCCTGAATGGATAAGAGGACCGCCTGAGGGCGTTGAGTGGTCTGCTGTCACAATTACAAGCCATTCATCACTTTTAAGAAATGGGCCAAGGCCCTCTGCCAGTTCAGAATCAAGGGATTCTATAACACTCTTTTTAAGCATGGGATCTTTTTTATGTGCCGCCTCATCCGGAGCCTTTGTGTGAATATGCATAAAATCGAATTCACCCATAAGACTTTCTGCGAGTTCAAGTTTCGGCAGAAGGTCATCACCTGTGCCGGAAGAATTCATCATGATACTTTCCATTCCCAGGTATGAGGCAAGGCCCCGGTAGACGATTCCGGATGACACAGAGATCGCTCTCATGCCATATCTTTCTTTAAATGGTTCCGGTTGCCGAAGCTTACCAGCCCTTTGTGTCACCAGAAAATTTATTTTTTCGAGGCCTTTTTTTTCTCTCTCAGCATTGAAATCCATTCCATCAAGGCTCCGAAAGATATGCTTCTGATATTCCAGTATTGCCTCTGCTGTATTTCCGGCATCCCATTCACTGTCTTCAAGCGGTCTTATTGAAGGCAAAAAATTTCCTTCTATCATCGGGTCTGTATCAGTCACTGCCGCGGAGACATCCCCCTTTAAAAGAAGAACGCCTGAGATTCCTTTTACCGTATGATACCTTGCCGGGATACCGTTATACGAAAAATCTTCGGCAATGCCAGTTATCAAACGCTGCTCATACTCAGAGAACTCCGGGCGAAGACAACCGAGTTTCAAAAAACCTTTATCTTCATACACACTCACGAATCTGGCAAGAATAGCAACATCGTTCAGGCCGATTTCAATTCCTGCGCCAAGGGCCTCGACTGCCCCCCTTCCGGGAAAATCCTGCCTGTCATAACCGAACATCAGAAAATGGGCAATCTCGCTTGGAAGAGGCTCACCAAAGCAGGATGCATGATAGAGCCCGTTTGATCCCTTTTCAGCAATAGAATCGAGAAATGGTGTGGATGCAGCCTGGAGAGGCGTCATATTGCCGAGAGATGAATATGCCCTGTCTCCAAGACCGTCGAGAAGTATTATAATACATTTTTTCATAATATTTGCATACTATCACTATTATAAATTACCATCAATAAATTTGATAATAATAAAAAATACTTTACATCGAAAAAGCTGATACAAAGTATTGATATCATGAAAATTGACGTTCACATACATTCAAGAATATCACCATGCAGCACCCTTTCGATAAATGAAATAATCCATACTGCCGCAGAAATAGGGCTGGATGGTATATGTATAACCGATCACAACAGCATTGAAATAAGACACTTTATAAGCGAAGGCCTGCAAAAAAACGGCTTACTTGTGATATTCGGCATGGAATATGACACTCCCGAGGGTGATTTTCTCCTGTTCGGGCCATATGAAAACCTTAAACACGGGCTAAACGCAGCAGAATTGCTCGATTATGTCAGCGAAACCGGTGGAGCATCCATAGCAGCCCACCCCTTCAGAAACGAGAGACCTGTTTCTTCAGAAATCCTGTTTACAAAAAATTTCAATTCAGTCGAAACAATAAATGGCAGAAATACCGACTACGAGAATAAAACCGCTGAAAACTGGGCATGCTTCAATAAATTCAGCGGATGCGGAGGCAGCGATGCCCACTCAATCATCGAAATAGGATCAGCATATACGGATTTCGCCATACCGGTCAAAACCAGGGAAGACCTGATATTTGCCATAAAAAACGAACTCACATTATCCGCCTGTAATCAAAATTATAGTTTACTCAAAACCTCCTCCTGAAATACTGTCACCAAATTCAAAGCTCTCACCAGGGCCTACCCGTATTTTTTTTAGCAGGTGCAAAATGTTCAGAATCACTTTCAGAATTCCCAAAACAGACATTGATATTGTTACAGAAAAGTTATTCGCAATTCATGCGCTTTCAGTTTCTGTTACAGGCGAATCAGTTTCAGAGGAGAAATACCGTAATATTGACCTTTTAGCTCATAATAAGGGGGATGAAGAAGCAGCGCAGTTAAATTCCTCTGAAATATCAGTCCTCACTGCCCTGTTTGAAAATATCGAACCGGTCATGAAATATTTTGCAGAAAACAAATATATCTGTGAAGAGGTAAAAGATGAGGACTGGAAATACCGCTGGATGGAGTATCTTTCCGATTTTGAAATCTGCCCGGGGATTACAATAAGCCCTGAAACAAACACGGGCAGCTCTGTTTTACAGCATGATGAATCCGTAAGAATAAAACTCGACCCGAGGGATGCATTCGGAGACGGAAAGCACCCAACGACGAGCATGTGTGCGGAAATTCTTGCTGGCCTGATGAATCTTCCTGAAACAGATAAATCCGAAACGGCCATGCTCGATGCTGGAACCGGCACAGGCATTCTGGCAATAATTGCATCTAAGCTCGGCATAAGAGATATCACTGCATTCGATATTGAAGAAGATTCAGTAAGGATGGCACGAAAGAATGCATTGATGAACCAGTGCGGAGATATAAACTTTTTGAGAGAAGATATTAAAAGATTCTCTACAGACAAAAAATACAATATAATTACAGCCAATCTTCTTACAGCAGTAATCGAGGAAAATATCGGGAAACTGGCAGACCTCCTGGTTCCCGGAGGTTATCTCATTGTCAGCGGAATCAGCGACACATGGGATAATTCCATACGGTCTGTTTTCAAAAATAAAAATCTTGAAATAATAAACAATATTTCATGTAACGGATGGATGTGTTTTCTACTAACACATTGATAAAGCAATTATATCATTCCAGTAATAAATCAGCCCTCCCATTACGGGCTGAAATGTACCCACAAATGTTAGAAGAGAAGGAGATAAGGGGATAAAGAGGGGATTATAGAGATAAAAGATTTGCTTATTTATGATTAAGACATTTTATTCTTTTGCGGTAGTTTCTTTTCTATGAGATTCCTGCGAAGGCAGGAATCTCATAGAAAGTATTTCATGAATAGTCCGCATGTCATTCCGGCATTACGTTTACTTCGGCAAGCTCAGCACAAGTCACTCCAGCCGGAATGACAGATAAAAAAGCAGTCTGTTTATCCCCTTTCTCTTTTTTTTTAATAAAATGTAGGCACATGTCAGGTCGGGGGCTGGAAGAAATCTTCGGAGAAATAAATGAACATAAAAATGCCAAACATAATAAGCAGAAATGCTGATATAGGAATCGACCTTGGAACAAGCAATATACTTATTTGTGACAAGAATCAGGGAATAGTCCTTGATGAGCCGTCCATTATTGCCGCTGATGCAAAAACCGGCAGAATTGTTGCAACAGGAAAACATGCCAGAACAATGCTGGGGAGAAATCCTGAAGACCTGCTTGTAATAAAACCCATGAAAGATGGGGTCATATCCGACTTCGAAAGCAGCCAGCAGCTGATAAGTCTCTTTCTGAAAAAGGTATTCAGCAAAAAAAACATTCTTGTGAAACCCAGAGTGGTAATTGGAGCACCCTCAGGGATAACAGAGGTGGAAAAACGCGCGCTCCATGACACCTGTGAAACCATAGGCTCAAGAGAAATATATATTATTGAGGAATCAAGAGCTGCCGCTCTTGGTGCGGGCCTTCCGGTAAACGAGCCAAGAGGAAGTATGGTAATGGATCTTGGAGGCGGCACATCCGAGATTGCAATAGTATCCCTTGGCGGTGTGGTTGAATCCAGGCTGGTCAGAATCGGAGGAGAGAGACTGGATGCCAGGATACAGAAATACATATACGACAATTATAACTGTTCGATTGGTGCGAGCACAGCAGAAAATATCAAAAATACACTCACTGACCTCAGCACCAGGCCGTCAAAAAAAACCATGTCTCTTTATGCAATGGACAACTCATCAGGTCTGCCCCGAAAAATTGAAATATCAAACAGGGATGTAAAAGAAGCAATACAGAATCCTATCATTAAGATTATCGAAGAGGCAAAATCCGCTCTTGACAGCATACCTCCGGAATTATACTGTGATATCCTGGAATATGGTATTGTTCTTACAGGAGGGCTTGCTCTCATGAAAGGAATTGACCAGTTTATCAGCAAAACAATAAACTTCCCTGTGATATGTGCTGAGAATCCATTGCAGTCTGTTGCAATCGGCTGCGGCATGTTCCTGGAAAATATTGATAAAACAAAAAAATACAGGTAAGGTTCAGAAAATGCAAATCGGAATTACAGGTGCTGGCGCAATGGGTTCTATCTTTGCCCACTTTTTTCTAACATCAGGTCTCAGAGTAAATATTTATGAAAAAAACAAAGAAGTGTGCAAAGCTATACAGAAAGGCCTCGATATTGTGATTGGAGAAAAAACAATCACACATTATCCGCTTATTGCAGATTCTCCAAAGATCCTGGAAGAATGCTCATGTATTTTCCTTTTTACAAAATCCTATTCAACAGAGGAGGCCGCTGCAGTTTTATCTCATCTCGAAAACAAGGAATCCATAATTATTTCTCTTCAGAACGGGCTCGGCAACTATGAAATACTCAGAAAACATATAAAGCCCGACAGAATAGTATACGGAACAACATCAATCGGAGCCTCTAAGACATCCCCTGGAGAGGTAAAATTCGGAGGCACCGGGAATGTAACAGCAGGTGGTAAAAGCAGGAAGAATACAGACAGAGTTATCAATCTCCTTACACAAGCCGGAATCAATGCGAAATTCACTGATGATCCTGAAAAAGCGCTCTGGCAAAAAGCAATAATCAATGCAGGAATAAATCCTATAGCAGCTCTCCTCGGCGTTCCAAACGGAAAGCTGATTGAAAACTCATACTCATTGGAACTTCAGGATAAAATCATAAGTGAAGCGGTTGATGTGGCCTCGGCAATGGGAATAGATCTCATGCGTCATGAAATGATATTGATTACAAAGGAAGTCTGTCGAAACACATCAGCAAATACCTGTTCCATGCTTCAGGACATCAGGAACATGAGAAAGACAGAAATAGATGCTATAAACGGACAAATTATCCGGTTTGGAAAACAGAATTCAGTATCAACACCTTTCAATGAATCAATATACATGCTTGTAAAAGCTCAGGAGGAATTTTTTGAGTGAAACACCCTCAGATCTTAATATCAGTGAATTAACAGAAACTGATATTGATACACTGCTCTGCCTTGAAATTGAAAACATTCCGGAATGGAATCGTGACCACTATCTATTTGAAATTAACTCCGGGAGATCGTTAATATATAAAGCAGTTATAAAAGATGAATTTGCAGGATTCATATGCGTGCAGACAATAGCGGATGAAATACATCTCAATGCAATAGGCATTAAAAATCGATTCAGAAGACTCGGCATAGCTACGCAGCTACTTGATTTTATCCTCGATGTCAATAAATTGAATAAATCATCAGTTATTCTACTCGAGGTTTCAGAAAAAAACCTTGCAGCAATTTCCTTTTATGAAAAAAAGGGATTCACAGTAAACGGAAGAAGAAAAAAATATTACGGCAACAGTGACGCTCTTCTTATGCAAAAGGAACTCTCATGAAATTCAAAGAAGTATATTTTCTTAAAAGCTGCAGCAAATCCAAGGACTTTCCAATGTATCCTCACCCTGAATTTGCATTTATGGGAAGATCGAATGTCGGGAAATCCTCTTTAATAAACATGATGCTTGGACGGAAGGGTCTTGTTAAAACCGGATCAAAACCGGGAGTAACCAAGACCATAAACTTCTTTGTGGCTGATGACAATACATCCATTGTTGACCTGCCAGGATACGGTTACGCAAAACTTCCTGCTGAACTGAGAAAAACTTTTCTGCCAATGATAAAAGATTACATAAAAAACAGAAAGAATCTCAAGCTCGCTTTTCTTCTTATAGATATTCGGAGAGTGCCTGATGATTTTGAACACGATATTATTGAATATCTCATCGACAACGAAGTTCCTGTAGCAATTGTACTCACAAAATGCGACAAGCTGTCAAAAAACGTGAGGAAAAAAAACACAGCTAAAATCCTGGAAAAACTCGATATCGAAAGCGATGCTGTTTTCTATACATCCAGTCAGACTGGAGAAGGCAAAAGGGATCTTCTTTCTCTTATAGAGGACTTCAGGAAAGATAAATGATCAGTTGACTGACTGTATATACTTCTGCTCTGAATAAATTTTTCTTATGCTGGAATAATTCAGGGTATCATCAAAAACTCTGAACTGATTCTTACCGGAAACCTTTGCATCGTAGAGTGCATCATCCGCACATTTCTGAATGTTTGCATAATCGTCTTTCATGTTATACGGATCTATTACCTTTAGTTCATCAAAGGGTATAGTATAATTCGAGATTCCGGCACTCGTTGTAACATTGAAGTGATCATCCCCAAAAGAATAATCCAGCTTTTCAATATTCAGAAAAATTTTTTTCATATAAGCCAAAGCTCCGTGTATATCCGTGCCGGGAAGAATAACATCAAATTCCTCTCCTCCATATCTCATGGCGTAGTCCGTGGGCCTGGAATTATCCTTCAAAACATTTGCAAGATCGAGTAAAACAATATCGCCAATATCATGGCCGAATCTGTTGTTTATATAAGAAAAATCATCAATATCGAACCTTACATATGATAGATTGTAATATCCTCCTGAAAGGCTGTCTGCAATTCTGGATGCAGATTTCATTATCATAGGAATGTAATCCTCACTGTATTTGAGGAGTCCGGTCTTTGAATCAATGTTAACCTGAGATTCAAGAAACCTGTTTTTTGAAATGAGATTATGGAAATCCTGCGCTATCTCACCAAAGTGTTCAAGTATTGTTTCGTCAAAAGCATCCTTTTCAAGAAGTTTACTCATCAGTTTCAGAAGCTTAATATCAAATCCATGTAATTCTTTTGAACTCAACAGACTCCTCCCCGGGGATATCAGCTGTTTAAACAGAAAGGCAGACATCCGATTCAAACAGTTTTATAAATATTCAGGCAGATCCGAAGCCGTAAACCTCTACAGCTGGGTCATAAGATACATAATTCTGCTGGCCTTTTCCTTTGGCAGCAAAGTTATAAGGTATGATGTTATACTTGCCTTTCCTGCTTCTCGGGCATTTTCATCCATCTGGCGCAGTACATCAATTACGAGGGTGTCTTCCCACTTCTCCATAATTTTTACTGATTGATCCGGGGGCATATTCGCTATTTTGTCAGCAAGCTCTCGTACATTTTTCATATAACCTGAAAATTTCTTCTTTTCATCCAGGAACCGTTTTTTTTCAAGTTCAAGTCCTTTTTTTATTTCCTTCAGTTTCTCATCTTCTGCATCCAGGTTTTTTTCTTTTTCTCCTATCAGCACTTCTCTTTTATCCAGATCTTCTATTCTTTCAAGAAGTTTCATCTTTTCCTTCTCAAATTCCTCACGCTCCAGCAGAGACGGTTCATCACCTGAAGCAGTCATAACAGATTCAGGCCCACCCTTCAATTCGTTTACCTTACTGTAGATATCAATGAGGCCGATATAATCCATCCAGAAAACACCAAATCCGGATATAAATATGATCAGTATTACAAGGTATATTATTCTCGATTTTTCCGTTACTCTATTCATCGAATTCTCCGAATCATTTCATCACTTCTCATTACTTTTGTACAGATCGATGACCTGTTTTATATAATTTTTGGTCTCTTTATAATCCGGAATACCATCATGTTTTTCCACTGCTCCTTTGCCTGCATTGTATGCTGCAAGGGCCTTTTTATAATCTCCGTCATAATCCTTCAGCAGCTTGCCCAAATGACTCACTCCGGCCTGTATATTCTCAACCGGGTTGAATGGATTTTTTACACCGTAATCCTTCATTACTGAAGGCATTAGCTGCATAAGCCCCCTTGCACCGGCAGACGACACAGCCAGAGGATTGTAAGAGGATTCAGTACTGATAACGGCTTTGATAAGATCAGGAGAAACATGATTCTTCCGGGCCTGCTGCTCGGCAATTGTATTTATGTCATCTCTGGTAATTTTTTTTGCCGAAACCTCTGTTGAAGTAACTTCAGGAGTCTGCTTCAATGTTTTGGAGAGAATTTTATTATAGACTGATTCGCTATTATGCAGTTCTGGCTTTACAGCCGGATTGTTATGTCTCTTTAAACCAAAGCGGTTTCTAAGCTGATTTATTCGATCCATCACAGCATACATATCATCGATCATTCTCCCTCCTTACTGCTCCCTGAGCTTTCTCATATAAATTTTCTGATTTATATCATCACTCTCTTTTGCAATTTCCCAGTTGATGTGCCTGTAATACTCTTCCTGCTTCCTTTCTTTAAGTTTTTCTACAATCTTCTTTTCCTTTGAAGCAAGAACCAGCCGCTGTCTTATCTCATTGATCTCAGGTTCCATCTTCATAATATTTTCTTCTGCACCCTCTATTGCCCTGAGCGAGACATCAACAAAATGTCCGAACATCAGATTTTCAGAAACGGAATATTCTCCTTTTTTCATCCTCTCTGACATTTTTCTCTGCTGCTCTTCTATTCCTCTTCTGAGCTCGTCCTGTCTGACTCTTTCAATATTCTGAACAGAAAGGACTCTGGCAAGTTCGTGTTTTATTTCCTGCTCCTGTGCAGCTCTCATATCCAGAAGTTTCTGGAGTTTAAATTTAAATTTTTTCAATTTTCAATAACCTAGAAAGCCCTTGCATACGACGGTGTCATACCTGCATTCTGTTTTTTCAAAACAGGTTTTTCTTCCTGAAACATTGATACAAGCCTCGCAACAATTGAAGGAAGACTGTCACTCTCGTATATTCCCTGTTTAAGAAAAGCATCCAGTTCCGGTTTCATTTCTATTGCACGGTCAACAACCGGATTAGCGCCTCTCACATAACCTCCGAGATTGATGAGATCTTCAGCCTCGGCATATGCCGCAAGAAGTTCTCTGAACTTTACTGCCGCTTCAGTATGTTCGTCAGTCACAACGTCTTTCATACATCTCGATATTGACGCAAGAACATCAATTGCTGGATAATGCCCCCGGTGTGCAAACTTTCTGTCGAGTACAATATGACCATCGAGTATTCCTCTTGCAGCATCTGCAATAGGTTCGTTCATGTCATCGCCTTCTACGAGAACAGAATAAAATCCTGTAATGCTTCCGCCGTCAGAACTGGTTCCTGACCGCTCAAGCAGTCTTGGCATAAGAGTAAATACTGAAGGAGGATATCCCCTGGTTGCGGCCGGCTCACCTGCGGCAAGGCCTATCTCTCTCTGTGCCATCGCAAATCTCGTTACCGAATCCATTAAAAGGTTAACGTGCAGTCCCTGGTCTCTGAAATATTCCGCAACAGCATGTGCAAGAAAAGCGCCCCTGAGTCTCATCATAGGAGGCTGGTCAGCAGTTGCTGCTACAACCACAGTACGTTTAATCCCATCTCCAAGTTCTTTTTCTACAAAATCCTTAACCTCACGGCCACGTTCTCCGATTAGCGCAATCACATTTACATCAGCATCAGTATAACGTGCGATCATTCCGATCAGTGTAGATTTACCCACACCAGAACCGGAAAATATCCCTATCCTCTGCCCCCTTCCTACGGTATTGAGCCCGTCAATCGACCTCACCCCAACAGAAAGAGGTTCAACGATTCTTGTTCTTTGAAGAGGATTGATTGCATCTCCGTCAACCGGATATTTCTGAGCTGTAAAGAGCTGCCCCTTTCCATCCAGAGGAGTACCCACTCCGGAAATCACCCTTCCGAGAAGTTCAGGTCCAACAGGAACCATTAGTGCTGAACCGGCAGCATATACCTCAGCGCCCGGAACCACACCCTTCATATCACCAATGGGCATAAGAATTACCCGGTTCTTATTGAATCCAACAACCTCTGCATACAGGTACTCTCCCCTTTCTATGCGGATCTTGCACATGTCGCCATATCTGACTGACGGTCCGACTGATTCAATTGTAAGACCAACGATTCTTTCGACCTTACCGGTAAAGGTTACAACATCGATATCCTCAATGACCTTTTTATATTTTGAAAGTACATCTACCTTCTCATGTGGCAGTATCTTTATCATCTATATTCCTTAAAGAGTGCTTGTATTCCTGATCGCTTCCTCGATTGCATCGAGCTGTGTAGAGATTCTTGCATCAACAGCTCCAACATCGGTTTCGATTATACATCCACCTCTTTCAACTCTCTGGTCTTCATAGATATTGACCTTTCTGAGAGATTCCATCATTTTTATAAGCTCATCCTTATGAGCTGTAGTCATGTCAAGGTCTGCAAAGTTGACCCTTATATCTATTCTGTCACGGTCTTTGACTCTTTTAATGGCTTCCTTAATATTGTTTATGACAACCTCACGTCTTTCAACAATCTCATCCTTGATAACCTTTCTCGCTATCATGAGTATCATCTCAGTCATCATCTTCTCCGAGGCCCTTATTATCTCATCCCTGATATCCACAGCAGTTGCAACTACCGTTCCAAGTCGGTCAATAAGCCTCATCACCTCCGCCTGGCCTTCCTTGTATCCTTCTTCACGGCCGGCATCATACCCTTTTTTGTATGCTTCATGCTCGATCTCGGAAACCTTGAGCTCTGCCTCCTTAATCATCTTCTCTGCCTCGAACTTACCGCGTTCAATCTCCTGTTCGGATTCAAGTCTCAGTTTTTCGAGTTCGTTCTTTATCTGTTCCCGGGTCTGCTGCAGCTCGTTAAATGCCGCCGCCTTTCCCTGTTCCTCAATCTGCTGAGCCTGATCTCTGGCAGTCTCGAGCATTTCCCGTACTTCTTCCTCTGTCTCTCTTCTGTAACGTTCGAGCTCAGCCTCCATCTCTTCGATTGAAGGTCCCTGGTAAACATCGATCGGGTTGCCCTCTTCATCAACCTCGAACTCTCTGAACTCGTCAGCATCGATGAGGTTCTTCTGATACTTATGCGGCAGTTCTATCTGCTTTGCCACATTTATCTGTCTTACCTCACTGGGTTTGAATACTAATCTAGACAACGAGCTCCTCCTCACCGGCACGTGCAACAATTATATCACCGGCATCTTCAAGTTTTCGAATTATATTTACAATCTTCTGCTGCGACTCTTCAACATCTCTCAGTCGGATTGGTCCCATAAAATCCATATCCTCCCTGAGAAGTGAAGCAGCACGTTTTGACATATTTCGATATATCTTTTCCTGCACCTCGGCATCCACACCCTTAAGAGCTTTTGCAAGGTCCTGTGTATCGACTTCTCTGAGAACCTTCTGAATGGAACGGTCGTCCAGAAGAACAATATCCTCGAATACAAACATTCTCTTTTTAATCTCTTCTGCGAGTTCAGGATCCTCTTCCTCGAGAGCCTCGATAATAATTTTCTCAGTTCCGCGGTCTACATTGTTAAGGACTTCGACTATCGCGTCTATACCACCGGCAGAGGTGAAATCCTCACTTGCAAGAGTTGAGAGTTTTCTCTCAAGAACCCTTTCCACCTCACGCAAAACGTCAGGCGATGTTCTGTCCATCTGCGCTATACGCCTTGCAACATCCGCCTGAACCTGGTGGCTTAAACCAGATAAAATCTGAGCAGCCTTTTGAGGATCAAGATAGGCAAGAATAAGGGCGATAGTCTGAGGATGTTCACCCTGAATAAAGTTAAGCAGGTGACTGGGGTCTGTCCGTCTTATGAAATCGAATGGCCTTACCTGCAGAGAAGAAGTAAGCCTGTTTACAATATCAATGGCCTTCTGAGTTCCAAGAGCTCTCTCAAGAACATCACGGGCATAATCAATACCCCCGTTCTGGATAAACTCCTGGGCCATCATCATTTCCTGGAATTCCTGGAGAACCCTGTCTTTATCGTCAGGCTCAACCTTGTCGAGTCTCGCGATCTCGAAGGTCAGCTGCTCGATCTCATCCTCTCTCAGATGCTTGAATATTTCAGATGAAACATCCGATCCAAGAGAAACCAGAAATATTGCAGCCTTCTGCCTTCCTGTAAGTTGTGACTTTTTACTTTGATGCATTTATCAACTCCACTGCCTGATTCTGAACTCTTCATTAAGGTAATCAGAACCGGCATGAACTGTCAAACAAATAATACCTACTGCTCTTCAGCAAGCCAGGTCCTGAGAAGCTGAGCAACGTCATCCGGCCTTTCTTTTGCAAGATTGATTGCGCTTTCCTGAAGTTCCATTCGGGCCTTCTCTTCAAGAGAGAGTTCTACATCGATACCCTCTTCCTCTGCCACACGCAGAGCCGCCTCTCTCATCCTCTGCTGTTCAAGAGCAAGCTGTTCTTCTCTGGCTCTTCTTCTTCTCTCGAGTTCACGCTGAATTGATCTGAAGAGAATGAATCCGATAAACATTGCAACAATACCAATAAGGGCAGCAACGAGAATCTTCTTCATCTGTTCTTTTCTTCTATACTCTTCACGAAGGGATTCCCAGTAACTGTTTCTGTCGAACATGATGTTCTCTACAGCAACCTGATCCCCCCTTACTTCATTGAAGTTTATCGATTTCTTAATTATATTTTCAGCCTTCTTGAGTTCATCCTTTGTAAGAAACTTCTGAACCGGTTTCTTGTTTGGGTCAAGATCATATGAACCGTCTTCAAGCCTTGGCAGGTCCTGCATACCGTCAATGGCAATAGCAACGGAAACCCTGGAGATATCAAAAGGATCCCTGTTGATTTTTCTTTTCGTTTTGTTTATTGCATGATTTCTGATATTTTCATCTTTATTGTATTTGGCAAACTGATCATCGCTTGCCTTGTATCCGGGAGGCTTATTGCCTTCTGTTCCGGCAGGTCCTTCAGGATTCCATCCGTGCCCCTGAAATTTCTCTGACGTGGTCTTTTCTGAGATCACAAGAGAATCCTTTACCTTTCTCTCCGAATACGGGGTAATTGGATTATCCTTTTCAACAACAATCGGGGTATACTCTTCCTGCTCTTCGGATATGGCATCCCAGTTAAAATCCATATTGAGTCTTACAACCTGGATTCTGTCGAGAGAATAAATCCTTGCAAGGCCGTCTTTAATATCCTTTAAAAGCTTTATTCTTGCCTTTTCTTCTATTTTTTTCCTGTACTGAAGAATAGTGTACTCTTTCTTAGCATTGTCAAAATCATCATCAAAATCAGAGATTATCTTTCCATGATCATCTGTAACTGTGACATTTTCAGGCTTCAGTCTGTTACCAACGGCCCTGGAAACAAGATAGGTTATACCCTTGATTTCCTTTTTACTGAGTTTGTCATAGCCCGGAGCGAGCGATACGGTTACTGCTGCCGTATAAGGGGTCTGCTTATCTGAATATATGCTGTCTTCAGCAATAGCGATATCAACTGATGCCTTATCAATGTTTTTAAGGGATTCAACATGCCTCTTTACCTCACCCCTGAGGGCCCGCATATATTTAACATCGAGCTCCCTGTCTGTTTCAGTCCATTTTGATATATCAAAGAGTTTCCACCCGGGGATTCCACGCGGGATCATGTTCTCCTGAGCGAGACGGGTAAGAATAACTTCACGTTCATGGGGTTTTACAAGGATGGATGTTGTACCTGAGGTATCATAATAGTAACCCATTTCCTCGAGTTTTTTGGTTACCTGGCCGAAATCATTGGATGGCAGCTCAGAAAAAAGTACAATATTGGGTTCGCCACTCGAGACAGAAAACAGGAGAACAAATGAAACAATAATTACTCCCGTCACCACTCCAATTATAATTTTTTTTGTGCTATCAAGTTTGCCATAGATTTCTTTTATCTGTTCTTGCAATTTCTTCAGGAACTCCACTTTCTTCCTCCGGGATATTCAGGGATAATCTGGAAAGTAATTCATAATGAGACATAATACATTTTACAGACAACAAAAAAATTGTCAATTAATTTCCTTTAAAAATCCCCTGTTAAGACCTTTCCTGTCAATAAATCTCAAAAACATCCCTGTTTAAACCGATCATCCTGAAAATTATCTCAGATTTGTGAGATTTCTGTATGCCTGAAGTGCTTCATCCCTTACTGCCTTGGCCAGACCAAGCGCTACTTCCGCCTTTTGTGCTGAAATCATCACTGTATGAATATCCACTGATTCAGGTTCGTATATCATCTTTTCAGAAAGTCTTTCAGAATCAACCTGGAGATCATTGACCCTGCCTACAACCCCTTTCAGAAGGTCTGCAAACGATGTTGAAACATCATCTTTTGCTACCTGCATCTTTTTATCATTGCTGTAATGCAATGCATGGTCAGTTTTCATCTTTACAACATGTCCGTCAAACATTGTGCCTATATTCATCAGAACACCCCTTTTTCATTGTTAAAACGCGCTTCGACCTTTGAGGAAACATGAATTGCGTCGAATCCGCTAGTTTTGTGACTGGATCTCACAACCACCCTGCCCGAAAGATCATGAGATGTTGATATATCCATTCTGCCTGTATTTTCACGTGTCATTTACTACCTCCTATACCCCGTTTCTTCCTATCTCAAGCGCCTTTGTATACATTGACTTGGCGTTGTTGACCATCATAACATTCGCCTCATACGACCTTGATGCAGAGATAAGATCTGTCATCTCTGTAACCACATTAACATTCGGCATTTCAACATATCCTTTTTTGGGACCTGTTTTAATAGCATCAGGATGATGAGGATCATACACCAGTCGAAAGGGCTCCCTGTCTGGTTCAATCTTGACAACCCTCACCCCCCTTCCGATACCATGCTCGATTCTTTCAGGAACCAGGGGTGATTTATAATTGGGCCTTACATTTACAGGGGCAAAAATTGCCCTTTTTCTGGCATAAGGACCACCCTCCGGAGTCCTCGTTGTTGTTGCATTTGCAATATTATTACTTATAAGATCCATTCTCAGGCGCTGTGCAGTAAGGCCTGTGGATGAGGTATTAAAACTGTCAAACATTCCCATTATTTCCTACTCCTTATGATCTCATGGCTATTTTCAGCATCTTGTAATTATGATTGAGTGAAGTAACAATTGAATTATACCTCATCATATTCTTTGCTGCATCAACCATCTCTTTTTCTATATCCACATTGTTTCCGTCATTTCTGTATGTTGTGTTGTAATCGAGATTTATTCTCGGGTTAACTCCTGTTACCTCTCTGGGAACATGAAAAGGAATATGCCTCTGATCATTCATTAAAGCAGGAAGATTCTTTGAGGTATCATATTTCTCCCGGATTGCCCTTTTTAGCTCACTCTCAAAATTCACATCGCTTCTCTTGAAGTGAGGGACATCCACATTGGCAATATTGTTAGAAATAACCTTTCGTCTCAGTGATTCCACATCCAGGGCCCTTTCTAGCACATAATTGGTTTCCATCATCTTGACATTGCTGTTCATTATAATCCTCTGTTTCTGATTTTCCCTGTTAATCCTATCGGATTTTCCGAATAATCGATTAGAACTTTTTTGATGAGACATAATTTTTTTACATTTTACTTCAGTATCGGTTTACCCGTATAAGTATTCCTCCGGAGCATGAATCAATTCAAACCGTTTGTCATTGCATAGTGAATTCAATTAAAGTATACAAATGTCAATCAGGTTCAGCAGAGCCAATACCGAGGGGCGTAAAGCTTGAAAATCAATTCCCTGGAAATAAAGCCGTTTCCTTTCCCACAAAAGCTCCATTTCCAAGGAATTAATTTGACATTAAAAATTAAATAGTGTTTAATTATTACATCAATTGATATTTTCTCACAAAACAAACATATGCAAACCAGTTAATCCGGGGAGCATATAAGCATACAGTTTTCAGAGGAAATATATAACTCTCATAATATCGCTTGTAAGGAGGGAAATATGGCTAAAGAGGTAAAATTTTTAAAGATATGTTCAGCAACAGCAACAGACTGTACAAACACAGAAGCAGAACTTCAGAAGTATCTTAATGACAGCTGGGAAATCAAGGCTGCAACAGAAAACTATGTAATAATGGAAAAAGACCAGGATGAAACCTCAGGCTGATTGACTCTCCGGAGTATTCGGTTTATCAAAACAAGGCTATCCTTAAAGGACAGCCTTTTCTTTTTTAAGAATTATCCCCCTGAAGTCTGAGGGAAAGCAGAATTCGAATAAAGATATTCAACTTTCTCCTTGTGCTTCATCTCTTCACTTGCGATTCTGAGAATCATTTCCTTAAGTTCACCATCCTCATGAAGTTTTGCAAACTCCATATAGAAATCATGAGCTGATTTTTCCCTGTGTGAGGCAATTAAATATACATCTGTATCCTTATCAATCTCTTCTGGAACATCCATATGTTCAGCTATCTTATAATCAACAAACTCAGCCATTCTGAGAGACTGCCCTCCAAACTTCCCATCTTTGTAATTGATCAGAAACTCCTTATGCTTCAGCTCCTGATCTGCCATCCACTCAAGAGTTTCCTTTACGGTCTTGTCTTCAACCTTGCCTGCCAGAAGATTATAAAATGCATAAGACTGCTCCTCCCTCTTTATTGCAAGATTGATAAAATCCTCAATGCTCTTGTCCATAAAACACCCCCATGTATTGTATTTACCGGAAATCAGTTATTTCCGTTTTTTACAAGCCCGGCTTTTAAAATAATTACGACAAGAATAAGAATTAAGACAAAAACAGGAAATAAAATCACATCACCCGTTTTCGAGTATATTGTAGACCTGTTAAGAGTAAAATCAATATCCGCAGTCAGGTATCCTTTCCTGAGAATTGGGATGGATGAATCTATTCTGCCATACGGATCAAGAGCCACAGTATAACCTGTATTGCCTGCTCTTACAAGCCATAAACCATTTTCAACCGCCCTGAAAACCGAAGCCGAAAAATGCTGCATATGTCCATTGTAAGTATCAGTCCACCCGTCGTTTGTAATATTCACCAGCATTGAAGCGCCCATTTTAGAATATTCTCTGCAGAGCCTGTAAAAAATTCCCTCATAACAGATAAGAACGCCAAAATTCAAATCTTTCAGATTAAACATAACAGGTTTGTCTCCCGGCACAAAACTCGACCCTCCCATACTTGCAGCCAGTCTCTTTACAGAAGGAAACCACTTAGCATACGGGAACCACTCCCCAAAAGGAACGAGATTGATCTTTGGATATGTCGTAAGAACCTCTCCGTTTGCACTTATCATAACTGCGCTGTTCTGAGGATACCTTCTGACATTGAAACCTGACAAATCCTCCTCCACGCCGATTTCTCCGGTAAGAAGCGGCTTCCTGATATTGTTTTTAACAAAATCGAAAAGTTCCT
The DNA here is from genome assembly GCA_964512685.1 of uncultured Leptospirales bacterium. GTDB lineage: Bacteria > Spirochaetota > UBA4802 > UBA4802 > UBA5550 > CAZEJW01. Next base: position 24,097 of record CAZEJW010000013.1, read on the forward strand.
TCTCGAATCTGTTGAGCATACAGGTTTCATAATCATATGAAATAGTCTCGAGTGTTGCAGACTCAGACCATATAACAAAATCAGGATTGTCCTCCATGGCTTTCAGGGTGAGGTTCTTAAGTTCTTCGAGAAAAGCCATTTTATTTCTGTTCCAGTTATCCCAGGGAGATATACACGACTGAACTACCGAAACCCTTAGTTTTTCGTCTGACGATAAGTTCTTCTCTTTTATCGAGAAAGCGCCAGCCGTGACAATCAGAATAAACAGAATAATGAAACCGGCAATACGTTTACCCTGAACAGAATGCAGCATATCCTTCAACGGCGTGCTTTCTTCTTTTTTATGAAGGATGAAGTCAGCAGCAAGAACATTGAACAGAATCATAATGAAGTTAATCCCCAGAATACCTGTAACCGATGCAGTCTGAATAAAAGCTGTGAATGGATACTGGGAGTATCCCCAATTTGTCCACGGAAATGCAAGAAAACCAGCAGACTGAATCCAGTCAAAGAGAATCCACACAGAAGGATAAATCACTACCCTCAGTTTTTCGAATCTTCTCGCCAGAAACTCAGCAATAAAAATTCTCATTACAAAAAAGAAAGCCAGAGTAGGGATCAGGAATGCAAGGATTACATAATACCCGCCTTCCACACTGTCTCCGAAATGACCAATCCAGTGATAAGCAAAAAGATTGGCAAAGAATCCGGCACCGAAAGAAACAGTGAATACTCTCTTAAATGAAACATTCCTAACGTAAATAAAAACCGGCACAAGAGCAAACCATGCTATAAAGGGGAACCCTTTAAATAACCAAAAATCGTATGACGGAAAAGACAGAAAAAAAAGCAGTGATGTAAGCAGATAATAGTTGTTTTTAAAAAAACTTTTCATTAGTTGCATTATAAATCCTTTTTAATCATTTCAAGAAATTCCTGCTCGGATATTACCTTCACTCCAAGTTCAGTTGCTTTCTTCATTTTTGAACCGGCGCTCTTTCCTGCAACGACATAATCGGTCTTTGAGCTTACAGAACCCGATGCACGTCCGCCCTTTGATATAACAAGCTCTTCTGCTTCCTTTCTGCCCATATTTTCCATTGTGCCGGTAAAAACGAATGTTTTTCCTGTGAAAAATGAATCAACCTTTACGGACGAATTTTCTTCAGCAACCCTCACTCCATTCCCCACGATGTCCATAACCAGAGCCTTTGTAACAGGGTCATGGAAAAATTCATATATTGATGAAGCCACACCTGGCCCGACTTCGTTTATTTCCATGAGCTCTTCTTCACTTATACTGAAAAGTCTGTCAAGACTGCAGACAGATTGGGCTACAACCCTTGCAACATGATCACCTACATTTCTTATGCCAAGACTCCTGAGAAGATGTGATAAACTGACAGAGCGCCTGCTGTTTATTGACTCGATAATCTTGTCTGCAAGCTTTTCACCCATTCTCTCAAGCCCCAGAAGATCTTCTCTTGTAATGGTAAAAAGATCTGATACCCTGGAGAGTTTTCCTGCATTCTTAAGCCTCATGACAAGTTCAGGGCCGAAGAATTCAATATCCATCGCATCCTTTGACACAAAGAACTTGAGACTTTCTGTTTTGATCGCATCACAGTCAGGATTCACACAACGAATGTAGATATCCTCCTTCCTGAGTTCACTTTCGCATGAAGGACAATTCAGAGGAGGATCGATTGTCTTAAAATGATTTCTCTCATCCGATTCCGGATTAACGACCTGTGTAACCTTAGGGATGACATCCCCCGCCCTCTTTACTCTGACGGTATCACCTATCCTGATGTCGAGCCTTTGAGCTTCATCAAAATTATGCAGAGTGGCCCGCTTTACAACAACGCCGCCAATATTAATTGGTGCAAGATTTGCAACAGGAGTAACAATCCCTGTTCTGCCTACCTGAAAATCGACAGACCGAACAACAGTAACAGCCTCCTTTGCAGGAAACTTCCAGGCAACAGCCCAACGCGGAGCCCTGCTGGTGGAACCAAGCTCTTCACGGTAACTGAATTTATTCACCTTTATTACAACTCCATCAATATCATAATCAAGAGTATGCCTGTTTTCGAGCCAGTAAAGATAGAATTCCCTTACATCATGAATGCTACCAGTTTTAAAATGCACTGGCACTGGAATACCAAGGCTTTTCAAAACATCCTGCTGACTGGTCTGCGAATCAATACCAACTTCGTCGGAGAAGGACCCTGTGCCGTAGAAAGAGACATCGAGTTCTCTTTCGGCAGTTACACCCGGGTCAAGTTGCCTCAGTGAACCTGCAGCTGCATTTCTTGGATTCGCAAACGGGGCTTCGTCTCTTTCCTGTCTTACCGCATTCAGCCTTTCGAACTCAGAAAAAGTCATATATACTTCTCCCCTCACAGAAAGGTATTCAGGAGGATTCTCCCTGGCAAGTACAAGGGGTATTTTCCTGACCGTGGAAAGATTGGCTGTTACATTTTCACCTACCCTCCCGTTGCCACGAGTTGATCCCGTAACCATCCTTCCCCTTTCATATATAACTTCAACTGCAAGCCCGTCATATTTCAACTCAACAGAGTAGTCAATACTGTCCCTGCTCAGATTCTTTCTGCAACGGCTGTCAAAATCAAGAAGATCTCCATCTGAAAAAATATTTCCAAGGCTCATCATCGCCGGATCGTGCACCACCTCGGAAAAAACTTCAGACACACTCCCACCCACGCGCTTTGATGGAGAATCTTCAATTGCAATCGAAGGATTTCTCTTCTCGATTTCAATGAGTTCATTCATGAGAGTATCATATTCCGAATCGTCAGCTATCGGAGAATCCAGATCATAATAGTGATGATTGAGTTCTTTGATTCTGTCAACAAGCTCCATATAACGTTTTTCAACTGTTTCTTTTTCTGCCATTTCCTATACCCAGATTTTAACCTTGCCGAGAAGATATTTCCTCACTGCTGCACTCGACCTGTATCCCTCAGTAAGGATCTTTTTGACCTGAATAAAATCCAGGGTTCCGATATCGGGGAGGTCAGGTTCAATGAGAACAGAGGGTGTGTTGTATTTAAGCATCATTATTGTATTGGTATATTCCATAATATCGATTGACTGGAATATTACCTCAAATATGCTCGGTGGTTTTATTTTTTCTGTCTTTTTATCAGAAGTTATCCATGACTCAACTGCCTTCATCCAGCCCAGTTCGTGGTCATCTGCCGACATATCCAGCAACTGTTTTTTTTCGTCAATAATTTCTATATCACGCGAATCAACCATGATTGGCATTCGGTCAATCCTCGTTTTCACTTCACTCTTCATCCTTATTTTGTGAACAGTAGGATGAAGATTAACGGCTATTGTCATTCCGGCGCCCATTCCTTTTACTACATTGATGGGAAGTGGATTTGCGACTCCTCCATCGAGAAGAAAGGTATTTCCATATCTGACAGGCTGAAATATCCCGGGAATGGAAACACTCGCCCTTATTGCCTCGAGAAGATTTCCTTTCCTGAAAACGACTGTTCTGCCGTCAGTATAGTCTGTTGCAACAATCGCAAAAGGAATTGGAAGATCTTCAATCATTGTTTCTGAAGGAATGTACTTTTCAAGAAATTCCATGTATCCATTCCCCTGCAGCAGCCCTGATCTCGGAAAAACAGGATCAAAAAAACCAAGGAGGTCCCTCTTTGTCATGTTCATGAGATCATCCTTGAACATCCTCATTGTACCAAAACAGTAGAGGGCTCCGATCACAGCGCCAATACTTGACCCTGCAATCATATCGATTGGAATTCCCATGCTTTCCAGGTACTCAATTACTGCGATATGAGAAACACCCTTTGCGCCACCGCTCCCAAGAGCAAGACCCACCTTTCTGTTTCTAAAATATTTCAGGGGATTGAACATATCTGGCACATTAATCCTGGTAAAGATTAATTCTGTCCTGCTGGACGGAACTGAAAACCACAGGGGAAATTATAATACTGAAGGTATGGCGGTCAATCAGTTTTCACTCACCGAGTTTTTCAGACCTGAAAATATTGGCATCAAATTTAACATTTTCTTCAAAGTCAAAAAAGCTCATTATTGTCACGGTTCCTGACCTGATATCCATCATATCATATCTCACCGGCACTATCCTTTTACCCCTTTTTCTTACTTTAGCTATTGTCATAAATTTAAATATTGCATTGTCTCTGTCATGATAATCTATCCTTAAAGGAATAAAATCATCTTTGCTTACATAGAGAGTAATAATACCATACATACCGCCCCTGTAAATGGGCTTGAGAATGAGTTTATACGAATCCTTTGATTTGACTATTGCCTCTCCGACAATAGAAGCAGTGTAATTACTCTGGAAGTCAGAATTCGAAATATCGAGATATGTATAATTGGTTGCAAGAAGGGGATCATATTTATCAATTCCCATCTTATGGTACAGTTTTATTGCATGAATATTGTATACCCAGATATCCTCTCCGCCCAGGTTATACAAAACCTTGATTCTGTCACCCCTGTCAGAATCCCCAAAGGTAAAAAGATAGTTGTCTTCAGCAATAAAGGCAGTGAGGTTGATAGAGAAGGATTTACCGTCAGGCCTTATGTGTTTTATCTTTCCCCTTATAATACCACCCGGATATTCCATAATACGGTCAACACGGGCAAGAATCCCCTGAGCAGTCAGTTCAATCTTTCTTTCCTGGGAGGATGTCTCATCCGATATTATCAATGAAAAAAATATCACTAATGACATGAGACGAACGAGTCCTCTTCGGGATAAATATCTTTTATTATTACGGCTCTTCATTATCCTGCTTTTATAAATATTGGATTTTTACTTATCTGAAGTATAGTAGACACTCTCACCTGTGTCAATATCAGGTCTGAGCTTTCTCGCTTCATAGAGGTATACGTGTACCATATCCTGCTGTTTTTGTTCTGTGTTTACATAAAGAAGTACCCTTATACAGGATTTAAGAGATCCTTTAACAGGAATCTCCCTTGTACACATTAGAGGAGTATATATCCAGCCCGCCTTTCTTGCGGCAACCGCCGGAAACTCTGCATCTATATCATCTGTCACTGAAAAAACAGCCGAGGCAATATCTTCAATATTGAAATCATTCTTTTCGATGAGAGATTCAATCAGCTCTGAGGTTCTTTCAATTATTTCTTCTTTTGTATTCTCCCTTATTGTTGTGGCGCCTCTTATGCCCCTAACTGCCATTATTCATCCTCCTGAATTTCGATATTGGACCCCAGAGAAACCATAAGCTCCCTGAAGTCCGGGAATGTTACAGAAACAGCCTCTGCTGTATCTATCAAAGTACTGCCCTCAATTGCGCTACCTGCAACTGCAAGAGCCATAATAACCCTGTGATCGCCATGACCGTTTACACTGCACCCGGTGAGCGTACTTTTTCTTATTATAAGTCCATCTTCGAGTTCCTCAATATCTGCTCCGAGTTTAGTAAGTTCCTCAAACATTACCCGTATCCTGTCTGTTTCCTTTACCCTGGCCTGGGGCACATTAACGAGTCTGGTTTCCCCTTCTGCAAAACATGCAGTAACCGCAAGAGCCGGAAGGGAATCTGGAATACTATTGAGGTCAAATGTGCCCCCGGTAAGTGAATTCCCTCTGATTTTTATACTGTTCTCTTTGATATCGACAACCGCACCCATTTCACTGAGGATGTTCACTACCTCTTTATCTCCCTGAGTATCTGAAAAGTCAAGCCCATGGAGTGTTATATCCGCACCTGTTACTGCCCCCAGGCAGAGGAAGAATGTTGCAGATGAAAAATCCGCAGGAATCTCCCTGTCAAAAGCGCGGACTGACTGGCCTCCCCTTATTTTGAACTCACGAAAATCCCTGTTTTCGTATTCTACTCCCAGATAATCGAGCCAGTCAAGTGTCATGCCTACATAGGGTTTCTCGTTTAAAAGAGACACCCTGATTATTGTCTCATTTTGAGCAAAAGGTGCTGCAAGCAGGAGAGCTGTAAGATACTGAGAAGTTACCGACTCAATAGTTGTTTCTCCGCCACAGAGAGGGCCTTTGACCACAATCGGGCAGCTGCCGTTATTCCGTGTGGAAAAAACCTCTGCGCCAAGATCGTTCAACGAAGCAATAAGTCTGTCAGCAGGTCTGTTCCTTATCTGACCGTCACCGGTAAAAACCGCTACCCCCTTTATCAGTGAGGCAATCCCAAGGCCAAGATAAAGAGAAGTTCCCGAATTTCCAACATCGATGACATTTTCGGGCGTTATTGGATTTCCGGCAGAACCGGTGACTTTCCAGACTCGCTGGCTCTCAGATATTTCCGCCCCAAACGACCTTATCATTGAAGCACATGAAAGAGTATCTGACGAAACCAGAGGATTCCTTATAGTCGATATGCCCTCTGCCATAAGACCTGCAATCAGGGCCCTTATGGTATGAGACTTTGACCCGGGGATTCTCACGCATCCCTGTGGATTTGCTTTTTTTACAATGAATTTCATATTGTGTTTCTGAATATTCCTTTACAGTTTTCCATAGCCGGGTCTTTCGGATTCAGGTTTTTCACGCAGAAATACACCTGTATAATACGGAATCTTCATGTTTTCGCCATCGTATTTATAATAATCCTCAAATTCCTTTCTGTGATCCGCGATAAAATTTTCAGGATTGTCACCAGGATACAGTTGTTTAAAATATTCGATATCGTCAGAAGGTCTGTACTCGTAATAATCAACACTTTCCTTGAGAAGTTTGAATTCATTGAGTTTCATCACAGTGTTAAAATCATCCACTGTATAGTAATCATTATGGAGAGGAAATATATTTCTCATAAAATCATCATACACTCCTTCCAGGTCTTCATCATCAATAACGATTGATGAAAGGAAAAGATGACCTTCAAACCTCAGGATTCTTCTGAACTCGTCTATTGCAACAGCAGAATCAAGAATGCTCAGAATATCCACACATATCAGCAAATCCGCTGCATAGTAATCAACAGGAACAGAAAAAAAATCTCCATTGATTATTCTGATGCTTTCGAATCCTTTTCGATCTTTATTTTCTTTGATAAATTTTTCTATCAGGACCCATGATGGTTCCACAAGAACAATATATGCATCTCCTGATCCGGCCAGATCCATCAAAAGATCCCCCTGCCCGGCACCGACTTTTACAATAATTTTCGGAGCATATGTTTTCTGAATATCAAGAATTCTTTTACTCAGGTTTTCGTATCTGTCCTGCGGCTCAATAACCCTTCCCTGAACCGAATCATGTTCCATGAATCTGATAAAATCATCATTTCTCTTCATTGACTTCTCCTTGCATGTGCTTAAAAAAAGCGACTCAGCAGATTTATCTACACCACACAGACTTTCTTGCAACTATTTTTTATGTCCCGTGAATAATCACGTACTTTTTCTTTTTTAGCAAAAGAGAGGGTGATTATTTTCGTATTCATCAGGAAATATAATTGACACCACCTGTAATGGGTTTACATATTCCTTTTCAGGAGGAAAACAGCATGTCTGATGATTCAATATATTACAATTCGTACAAGGAAGAGAGGGACCTCCTTCTTGAATACAATCAGGTTGACATGTCCGATGCAAATATTGTCAACATACATGGAATCCCGATCAACAACTGTACGAGAACCCAGGCTGTTGTTCAAATTATGCATCTGATTGAAGACAAGGAAGTTCATCACATTATTTCTCTTGATCCCTACAAACTTCAGAAGATAAAATCCAATGCTGATCTTCAGCTGATATCCAACAGGGCTGACATGCATATTGCAAGCGGCGCCGGTCTTGAATGGGCCGGAAGGATGCTCAGAAAACCCATCAAAGAAAGAATCTCCATTCTGAGTCTCATGATGGATCTGATCAGAATCGCTGAGAAAAAAGAATATTCTATCTTTCTTGTTGGCGCAAAACCCGAAATCGTAGAAAAGACATTCTCAAATATTAAAAAATCATTTCCTGATATAAGAATCGTTGGAAGACACGGTGGCTACTTCAGTAAAGACAGAGAAAAGTCTGTTATTGAGGCAATGCGCAAATCCGAGCCGGATATTGTTTTTGTCGGTCTTGGCTTTCCAAAAGAAAATGAATGGATTCACCAGATAAGAAACGAATTCTCGAAAACAGTTTTCATCGGTGTTGGTGGCAGCATTGATGTTATTTCAGGAGAGATTAGAAAAGCACCGGATTTTTTCATGGAAAGAGGACTTGACTGGTTTTACAGGGTAATAACCAGGCCATGGAGACTTGGCAAGTTTTTCAGAACCCTTTCATTCTACCTGGGCACAGTTTCAAAAAGGCTATTTTCAAAAGAACTTTGAGACCAGTTCTGTCACTTCTCGTATTTATTCTTCATAGCTTTAGTTATTCTGGCTGTTTCATGTTCAGACTTTGATACATGACACCTGCCGAGGGTAAAATGAGCTATCTCCTCTTTCATCCCGCAGGATCGGCAGTGAATCACAGCCTTACCTTCTGAAGTCCATTCTGATATTTCCACAAATCTCGAACTGCATCGCCTGCAGAAAATTACTGAAACAAAATAACTCATCCGGCCTCCTCAGGAAACATTGAATGCAACAACCGACACATCATCCCTGCTTCTGACTCCGTCAGAAAAATCAGAGGCAAATTCAATAAGTGAATCCACCAGCATTGTTGATGAAGAATCAGCCTGTTCCAGATGATTCATAATCCTCTTAAGTCCGAGAGAATGGGCATTTCTGTTTTTCACGTTGAGAATTCCATTGGTGAGAATTATAAATGAATCACCTTCCCTGAGATTGACCTTTACCATTCTCTTTTCAGCAGGCTCATCTTCATGTTTCCTTCCAAAACGGAGATAACGTGCAATACCTTCCCGGACGAGTATCGGATACCCCACACCTGTATTAACAAAACGCAGTATTTTCTCTTCTCTGTCAAGAACTCCATAAAAAAGTGAAAGATTCTGAATCGAGTAAAGCTTCTCTTTGATAAGTTCATTCATTGTATTCACAATCAAAGCCGGATTTTTCCCTTTTGTATTCATTATTGACATAAGAGATCCACTGAGAATCGAAGCGTGCATTGCTCCGGGGATTCCATTGAGATGAATATCCCCCAGGTAAATTGCAATATATCTTCTGTCAATTGCGTGAAATCCGTGGAACTGCCCTCCTACTTCACGCGCCGGTACTGCCCTGACAGAGAAACTAAAATCACCAGTGTCTTCGTCAATATCGGGATTCAGCGACTCCTGAATTTTCCTTGCTGTGGAAATCTCCCCGCTTATTCGTTCCTCTTCGATGGCTCTCTGGAAAAAAATTGCATTCTGTACTGCAAGTGCAGCCTCATCAGAAAATATCGTAAACAGACCAACATCATCATCGTCAAACCCCGGCCTGTTAACAGGATTAATAGCCTGAATCACACCAATAAGCTTTCCCTTGAACAGCAGAGGAGAACAAAGAATAGCACGTGTTGTAAAGCCTGTCTGGCGGTCATAATCTGGGTCAAACCTTTCATCAGAATAAACATCATTTACATAAAGAGGCTTTCGGTTCTCGGCAACCCATCCGGCTATGCCCTGGCCCGGCCTTACCCTGTATTTTTCCGTTAGTTCTTCTCCTGCTTCTCCAAGAGCCACCTTGAATACAAGATCACCGTTTTCTTCATCACATAAAAGAAGGGTACTGGCTTCTGCATCCATAATATCCTTGATTATTTCCATAATTATAGTTAGCAGTTTCTTGATATCAAGTGTTGAATTAACAATACTATTAATATTTACAAGCTTTGTGAGGTTCTCTATCTGTCGTTCAAGATATGCCATATCATGAGTTTTTTCGTTTTCATGCATTCTTTTACACCATAATTACAATTTATTCTTTAGCAACCGGTGATTTCCCGGCATAATTGCGCAATTGAACATTCTTATTCCATATATCAGAACATGTCAAACCCTTTTAATTTCTGTATTTTAATATCACCCCTTATCAGGGATTATCATTTCTACCTGAATTCAGCTTTTATACAGAATTAATATGGATTAACAGCATATTGACAGCATTACCTGGACATTATAAAAGGATTACCTTTATAAAAAAGCAGCATTATAAAAAATCCACATTAGCAAAGGTTCTTTTAATCGAATAACGGTATTTCACAGCAGGGTAACCCATAACCACGAAAATGCCTTCCCTGCTCCTGCAGCGAATGCCATGTTCCTCCCTGAACCTGCGGGCTTCCCGTCCATTCTGAATGAGAGGATGAATTGAACCTATCATGCACGATCCAAGCCCCATTGACTCAGCGGCAATCATTGCATATGTAGCTGCAACAACCGGGTCAGCAGGATCTGAATATGGCGAACCGTAAAAATAAAATGCAAGAGGTGCATCATAGAGAACCAGGTTTTCACCCTTTTTCCTGCCTTCTGTAAATGCTTTAAACATAGGTTTTACAAAGCTTTTAAAAACCTCGCTGTTTTCTTTTCCCCAGAAAGGTCTCATTACAGTAAGAAAAGGTTTTGAAATAAGCCATTGCATTTTGCCAAGATAATCACAGAAATCGAATGAAAAAGCCCTGACTTTCTTAACTGAGTCCAGAACAAGAATATTCACATCAGACGGAGGCAGACCCATTGGAGCAGTTGAAGCAGCTTCGATTATCCTGTTAATGATCTTTTTCTCAACATCCCTTTCCCGGAATTCCCTTATGCTTCTTCTTTTTCTGAGAAGTCTCAAAAGATCATCATAGCCTGCAGTGTTTTTAGAAGCCTGAATCTTTTCAAGATCGTCATACGATATACACCTGCCTTCAATTTTTATGGCATCTTTTGGGCAGATGGCCATACAGTGGCCACAGCCTATACATCCAAAAACAGGACTATCTGCCACCCTGGCCTTATTGTCTTTAATTTCAAGACTGAAGTCCTTACATACACTAACGCAAAGGCCACAGCCATTACACTTTGATTCATCTATTATTATGGTTGCATTATCTTTTGATCTTGTAGTTGGTACTGACATTTTTCCTCACAAAAATCACCCGGGAAACCGGGTGAATAAGTATACTACTTTTCAACATACTTGCCGTTGTTTTCTGACGCAAGAGATTTCATAAAAGCCTCATCCTTGTTATCGCCAAGGCCTATACAGTTTATTACAACATTTCTGCCTTCGTTAATTCTTTTAATTTCTTCAAGTATTTTGGATGAAGAAGCATCAGAAGGATAACCGTCTGAAAGGAAGAAAATCATATCAGTATTTTTAATATTGAATGCAGCATTAAGACCTGCAAGCGCCTTAGTACCACCGCCTGATTTAAGCCTCTTTACATAAACAATTGCACCTGCAGTGTTTCCGGTACTGCCTGCAACGAGTGAATCCTTCCATTCAATTATTTTGCTTCCGAATGTAATTACTGTAAATGAATTATCCACGCCAAGGCCTCTTATTGCAGGTTCAAGTTCTCGTTTTGCGCTTGCAAGCTTGGTAGATTCACTTTTCACTTTACCCGAGAGAATTCCGCCTGCTCTGCCGCCAATAAAACTTCCGATTTTACTGCCGGCTTTTTCCATTGCCTGAGCCCGCATTTTATCTGTTACATTGCCTTCGTTCTTTCCCTCCATACTTCCTGATACATCAACCAGAAAAACAATATTCTTTCCCTTTGTCCTTATTCCGTAGTATGAATCAGATTTTGTAAACATATAACATCCGGTTGAAAACAGCGAAAGTACAGCCAGGAAACAGATTGTTTTAAATAAACGCATAAATAACCTCCATTAGTGATTATCTTTTTGTATACAACCCGTCAAATTTTGCAATAAAAATATGAGCTAAAAAATCTTGTTTAAATTCATAAAAACAATATAATTCTGTTTAAGAAAATAAAATATCTGCCAATGCAGAGAGGAGGTCCTATGGTTTCAGGAAGTACCGCTCTGATCTTACTGATCCTGGCTGTTGCAATAATCATATTTCTTACAGCCAAATTTGAAATGAATGCCTTTATTGTTCTTCTGCTTGTAGCATTCGCTTATGGTATATTCGCAGGTATGCCAATCCTTGAAATTGTCAAGACAGTCAGAAACGGTTTTGGAGGCACCCTCGGATATATCGGTATTGTCATTGTTGCAGGTACAATTATTGGCACCATTCTTGAAAAAACAGGGGCTGCACTTTCCATGACAAACTTCATTCTAAAAATCGTGGGAAAAGACAGGTCTGCCCTTGCAATGAGTATTGCAGGTTATGTGGTCTCGGTTCCGGTTTTCTGCGACTCGGGTTTTGTAATTCTAACGCCCCTTAACAAATGCCTGGCAAAGGAAAGCGGAAAATCAATGGCAGTTATGGCTGTAGCTCTTGCAACCGGGCTTTATGCAACCCACTGTCTGGTCCCGCCGACTCCCGGTCCTATTGCTGCGGCAGGCATACTGGGTGCAGATCTTGGGATGGTCATTCTTCTTGGAATAATTGTTTCAATTCCTGCAATGATTGCCGGATATTTCTGGGCAACCAGGTTCGCAAAAAAATATTATATTGAACCTGATGAAGAAGAAACCTATGACTCACTGATGAATAAGTTCGGCAAATTACCTTCGGTGGCATTATCATTTGCACCATTGATTATTCCAATAATCCTCATTCTATTTAAATCTATTGCATCATTCCCAACCAAACCATTCGGTGATGCAGGAGTGGCAAACTTTCTGAAATTCATAGGAGATCCTGTAACAGCATTGATCATTGGAGTATTTCTGTCATTTCTGCTGGTGCCAAAAGGCCTTTTCAGAACTGCGATTAAGGACTGGACATCAGAGGGTATAAAAAATGCAGCACTCATTCTTGCGATTACAGGAGCAGGAGGGGCTTTCGGTTCGATTCTCAAGGCATCTCCAATGGGTGATTTCCTGGGCACCACACTTTCAGGAATGAAGCTGGGAATATTTCTGCCATTCATCATTGCTGCTGCTTTGAAGACAGCGCAGGGATCTTCGACAGTTGCGATAATTACAACTTCATCCATAATGGCCCCTCTTCTCTCGACACTGGGGCTCAATCCGGCGCTGACAGTTCTTGCTATTGGCGCAGGCGCCATGACAGTATCCCATGCTAATGATTCATATTTCTGGGTTGTATCCCAGTTTTCAGACATGGAACCTCCGGTCGCATACAGGGCATATACTACAGCTACACTTGTCCTGGGGATTGTTTCAATAATTGTTGTTGCGGTTATTTCGATTTTCTTTTAAATAACATTCCCGGAGATAAAAATCTCCGGGAATGTTATCCTCAGGAGAAGCCATATGAAAAAAATATTAATAAAATATTACAGGCATTTTGCGCTGAATGCACTTGTATCCGGAGATTATAAAAAATCAGCAGGTTATTTAAAAAAAATACTGAAGAAATCTCCATATGAGAAAGGAATAAATTATAACTATGCAGTCTGCCTGATTGGCTCGGGGGATTATGATGATGCAGAAAAATACCTCTTAAAAGAAACAGAGATCACCGGAGAATCTTTTGAAATACTGAAGACTCTGGGTGATATATGTTACCTGAACAGCAGACCTGAGAAAGCAAAAATTTATTTTGAAAAGGCCATGAAGAAATCCAGCACCCCAAAGGATAAATCATCAATCAGAAAAAAAATCCTGATCCTCAAAGATCAAAAAAAGTACAAGAAGATGCTGAATGGATACTCTCTTTATGAAGAGGGAGTCAGCTTTCTTCATAACAGAAACTGGATAAAGGCAGAAGACCTGTTTTTACAGGCACTCAATCTGGACAAGGAAAATCCGTTCATATACAACAACCTTGGGGTTATTTATATGATGCACAAAAAAGACTTTTCACTGGCAAGGGAGTACTTTGGAAGGGCTCTTGAATTCTCTGACCTGTCATCGATTAAGGTCAATTCTCAAAAAGCTGATGCACTCATTAATCAGACATGAAGATGTATTACTGTAATATAACAAAGGACTCATAATAAAAAAAATCATAAATACAAACATTAAATGAAACCTCTTAACAATATTAACATGAAAAGGCTTCGGCCTGTTCTGGACTTTATCTCCTACTCCCTTCAATGCGGAGTATGCATGTTTACAAAAGACAAAGGCAAAATTATTTATTCAACAGGAGAAAGAGAAATATGTCAGGAATACATCTGCAAATCAACCACTGTTACGACAGGCT
>CAZEJW010000013.1:38337-40237 GCA_964512685.1 uncultured Leptospirales bacterium
TGACGAACACGCCGGACATCGAGGAGATGTATCCGCACGTCTCGCCCGAACCAATGTTACGACAGGCTGTCTTGATATAGTTCAAAAAATCGACAATAATAAATCACCTGAAATATCCATATGCCCAAATGGTTTCACCACACTGCCTTTTCCAATTAAAATAGAAAATAATGTCAATGGATGGATTGTACTTGGACCGGTATTCCTGAACAACGAAGCCAAACTGGAATTTTTGAACTCAGGCTTGAACCGGATCACAGATGAATTTATGAGCATTGTCAACAGAGTTCCAATAATCAGCAAGGCGGAACTGATGAACAAATCAGAAATAATACTTCCAGTCATAGATGTTATTACTGAACTGATTTATGAAAAAATATTACTCAAAGAAAAAAAAGACTCAATAGAGTCATCAAACAAAAAACTGATTGAAATGGAAGAAAAACTCGAGACCGCCTTATCTGAACTGGAAACAATATTTGAAAACAGTCAGGTGGGAATCATGTCCCTGAGTGGAGGCCGTTACCTGTCAAGAGGGAACAAGAGGCTTGCTGAAATCCTTGGATGGGAGTCCCCGGAAGAGATGAAAAATATCAACATGAGGAGGCTTCACCTGTCCGAAGAAAGATTTCTCGAATTTGGTACAAAATATTTTGATCAGCTTGCACATGGCGAACAAATTCACATTGAGTATGAACTTGCAAAAAAAGATCAATCACCCATATGGTGTATTCTTTCAGGAAAAGCTGTAGACAGAAGCACTCCCGCGGATCTCAAGAAAGGCGTTATATGGATCATTGACGATATATCAAAAAGAAAAGAACTGGAACTCAAACTCAAACATCTTGCAACAACCGATCCGCTTACAGGGCTTAACAACAGAAGAAAGTTTGATGTAATGTTCAGAAGAGAATTCGACAGGGTATCGAGATACTACTCTACCTTTTCGATAATGCTGATTGACCTCGACATGTTTAAAGTCATCAATGACGCATATGGCCACAAAGCCGGAGATGCTGTACTTATTCACTTCAGTGAACTCCTTAAAAACTTAACGAGAGATGTTGATATCACTTCAAGAGTCGGAGGTGAAGAATTCGCTGTGATTCTCCCTGATACAGAGAAACGTAACGCGTTTCTTGCAGCCGAAAGAATAAGAGAAAATACAGCAGCATCTACAGTACATCATGAAGATACTGCTATCAGGTATACAATAAGTATGGGAATTACAGAATTTTCAAAGGGACTCACAACGGATTCCATGTACTCACAGGCGGATCAGGCTATGTACAAAGCCAAAAATGCAGGAAGAAACAGGGTAATTATATACACTGACTGAAAAACAGCCAGTGTATATAATCTTCCCTGTTATATCTCAGTCTGGAGGAGTATGAGAGCCTTATCAGTCAGTCCATTCGTCAGCACCTATATCAAACGAACCTGATCTTGCTGTACCGTCAATATCATGTTTGAATTCTGGGATAATCAACCCCTGATCAACAACATTGCTGATGTAACCATTGAGATGAAGGTTTCCGGAAGAAGAGTTATTAAACCATGAGGCTTTAGCTGTTTCAATATTACGGTTCAGTTCAGCAACTCCACCGTTACGTGCAGTAATCTTCCTGTTTGTCAGATTGTTAATGATACGGCTGCCATGTGTATCATAACGATATTCAATAGCATTGGGATAATCCGAATCAATAAAAACAGTGTTGTTAAAAACCTTTGTGCCTTCTGCCCTGCAAAGATAGATTCCAGTATCAACTACAACGTGCACAAAATTATTGCTGATTCTTCCATTGTAATGCGGGCTCGAATCCATCCCAAGCATTATTCCCCTGTCGCAATTGATAACAATATTTGAATCAATCACTGCCTCACGGGAACTGCTCCAGAA
>CAZEJW010000013.1:40337-46379 GCA_964512685.1 uncultured Leptospirales bacterium
CAAAGAAACCGTCAGCATCCTTTTCGCCGTGAACCTGTATTCCATGATAGTAAACTTCTCCAAGGGATAGATCCATTACCCTGAAATCATCCCCCATAATATTGAAGATTCCGCTTACAGATCCGCCCATCCCCTTACCTTTAAGGGTGACAGCATCTCTATTCCCAGATTTACTCCTGTAGCATATATGATCACCGCTAAGATACAGTGAACCGGTAAGAGTATATATTCCATCTTCGATGAGAACCAGCACATCCCCTTCCTTTGTAGAATTCACTGTTGCCATGAGTTCTGCTGAATTGCTCACTGTTATTGTCTTTGAATACTCTTCATTTAGAATCTCTTTTTCATCAGAATAAGAAACGGTTTTGTCACTTGCAGCAGTATCAAAATCACACCCGAACAAGCATAATGTGAAAAACAATAATACAGACATTGATATTTTTTTCATTTTTTAATCTCCTTAATGACTGGCCTTACTTTGTTTTATAAACATGCACAACAGGCTTTGTGCCATTACATTGCTTCGCACTTATATAAACACAACCTTTTTCGGAGTCATAGGTGACCCCGCTCAGTCCACAAGACCTGTTTATATCATAGTATGGCAGATCGATAACTCCTTCGCAAACGGGCTTAATATCCCATGGCTCTATAGTTCCATTATAAACTGCAACGAGATCATCCTCATGATATATCCAGAGATAGTTAACATAAGGCCAGGCGTGGGGACCTTTTGAACCCGGATAAACAGGATCATAGTAATACCGAACATCAGGATAACCTTTCATAGGCTTTAAGTGTAAATCAGGATCATTAGTGCCTGCTCCATAAAAAGGGATTCCAAGTCCCGTGGTACCTATGACATATACATATTCAGAATTTTCAGGGTAGATAACACCGCTTACAGCAGTGCTCATATTATATGTTGGATTATATTCAGATGAATTGCCATATGTCCCCAGGTTCTGGTGTTCACCCGGATAGTAAACCAGTGCTCTGGAAGACACAGCGATTCCAGGGTCTGTCATGTTTTCCGGAGAAAAGGTATGCAGGCTCGGTCCAAAAGAAGAACGTGTTATAATACAAATTCCTGCCTGCCCCGTCAGTGCCGATGCACCTCCAAAGAGATGTCTCTTTGCAACCGGGATAAGGCACATATACCCCCCGGTTTTGCCGGGATTGAGATTGCCAATAGTAAACATTCCTTTAAAATTTGTTTCCACTGAAGAATCAGAAAGATCAAGAGAAGTTTTGAAATGAGAACGCTTTGCATCTGACGCCCCGGAATAGTAGGCATAGGCTGAGCCGTATAACTTGCCATCGTATACAAGGAGTCCTCCGATTTTAACTGACACATCAAGAAGAGATCCATCCTCACGGATATACATGCTCTTCGCGTGAATCTTTCCTGTAAAATTCTGTAGAACCTCTGCAACGGGCAGGAGAGTTACATCAGCATTCACTTCAGCTTCAGGCCTGGTTATCTCTGCAATTTCCTGGTACCAGTCATGCCCTGTAATATAGAAGGATCCTGAACCTCCATTGCCTTGAGCATTATACGTAAAACCGGATTTTACATAGTTGAAACCTGATTCGTCAGGAACATTGAAAGAGCCTGAATACTCAAAGGGCCAGTGTGCCCTTTTGGCATCAGCAACAAGTTCGGCTCCACTCTTATAATTAAGTTCTTCTGCCAGGTCAGATATATTAGTACAGCCAGTCATAAAAAAAGGCAGAACTGCAATCAAAACATAGCAGGCGAATTTCAATAATATTTCTTTTTCTTTTAACATAAGAATTGTCCTCTAATACTTACAGTTCAATCTTAAAACTCCCATGAGATATACAAAGCAGGATTCATAAATTTTAGAACTGTTTCTGCACCTGTTCTGTGCCACATAAATTTTAAACCAAATCTCAAATTCTCTGCTAATGGCAATCTGCAATCTGCCGCAAATCCGAGAGACAACTTGTATCCATAACCGGATTCATTCCAATTATCTTCTTTCAATACTTTTGTTACTGCTTTTTGATACAAAAAGCCAATACCAGCCTGTGGAACCAGTCTGACTGACTTCATGGACTCGGGCATTTTATAAAAATCATTCAGCAGAAAGTAATATCCTGCAGATATTCCCAGGCCCATATGCATGGCAGACATTTTTTCATCATCAAAACCTTCATAGAAAAAACTACTGCCTGTCATGATCTTTCTGAAAAAAGAAATATTCGAAGTGAGTATATTTAATGAAGTCTGCAGTCCGCCTTCAAGGTACACACCACAGGTATCCTGATATAACGAGAATCCCGGAGAAAAAAAGACCTCATACTTCACTTCAGTATCTTCACCATTTTTCTTTTGTTTTTTTTGAAGTTTTGCAGCAAACAACAGGGAAGGTATAAATACACCAATGATAATAAAAAAAATAAACAAATTCGACTTACGCATAATCTCCCCTGTGCTTCCTGTCTCTTTGTATTTAACAGGTATACCTATACCTGCACAAACGATTAATCGCTTACATATCTGAACATTTTACTGTAATGTTGAATGCTTCAGCCGCGAACACATAACAGGCATATAGCTGTTGTTAGCCGGTGTTTTCAGGCAATCAGTGCAATAAACAAAAAAAAGCAAAGATCGTCAACAGGAGGGAAAAAATTTATGCAGACAGATTAGTCATTGACAAAAAGAGAATTATTGATATTTAATATTTGAATAATCTCCTCTGGGCCCTAATCCGTCTTTATAGCCGGGAAAATTATCGATTTTATCCCACTGTCAAGGCATGATCACAAAAGTCATTACTTAACAGCAATATTCTGTTGACATCAGAGACATCTTTCAAATCATTACACTCAATAGAGCAATCCTTACTCCGCCTACTTTAAGTGTGGCAGAAAAAAATTTATACGGAAGAAGAATCATGAAAAACATTCACTATGCAGATATTGAAAAAAATGAAATAAACAATGATGTTGCAAAAGGCCTTACCGGGCGTGTGGCAATTGGAAAGGCAGACGGTGCATCAAATTTCTGCATGAGGGTATTTGAAATAGCACAGGGCGGTCATACACCTGTTCATACTCATGACTGGGAACATGAAATATTCTTCCACAAAGGCAAAGGAGAAGTATTCTTTATGGATTCATGGCATGAAGTCTCTGAAGGCCATGTATTTTTCATCCCGGGCAACATTGAGCATCAGATAAGGAATACAGGAGATGACAAACTTGTATTTGTATGTCTTGTTCCTGAAAGCGCACCGGAAATATAGTTTTCAGCTGTTGTAGATCATCAGAAGCAGCTTCCTGATCAGCGCCTTTTTGCAGCATTTCTCAGGCTCAGCGCAGCAACCCCGCTTTCTGTAATAATTCAAGGCCAGCCTCAATAAGGGCTCTTTTAAAATCTGTATTGACCGGCTTCATATTAACACAGGCTCCCCATCCTTAACTAAAAAATTTGAAAAAATGATTACTTCTGATGAACTCAAAGACAGAATAGAACACGCTGTCATAACTCACTGGCATGAAGATCACACCGGCATAGCTGCAATGCTTACAAAAAAAACAAAATCATTTCATTGAATCACTCTATAAACGGAAGTAATTTTCAACTGTCATTTATACTTTCTTTCAGCCGAAATCTCAAAAAACTGTTTCAGGCAATCAAAATATCAGCAAATACTTTTATCACCTATTCAATTTTTAATAAAATACTTGACCAACCAAACGCTTTATAGAATCATCTGTCATATTTCATATAAAACTTTTTATTTGGGGGAAATTTATGGCATACGACATGGGTTACAATTCAAAAAAAGACATTCAAAAGCAATACAATGAAAAAAAATGCACGGCAGACGAAGCTGTAAAATGTATTGAGTCAGGGAACTGGGTAACATATGGATTTTTCAATGGCAAGCCAATAACATGTGACGCAGCGCTGGCAAGAAGAAAGGATGAACTGAAGGATATCCTCGTTGCCGGTGCAGTTACGGTTCCACCAATACCCGAAGTTGTTACATGCGATCCTGAGAGCAAGACTTTTCATTACAATGACTACCATTATTCTCTTCTTACTCGTATCATGAAGATGCAGAATCCTAACAACATATTCTACTGCCCTCTCCTTTTCAGTGAAACCGACTGGGCCTGTGAACATCTTGCAGGACCAAGCTACGACAAAGAGAAGTGCGGTGTTCACATACAGGATGTTCACATTCTGAGAACTGCTCCAATGGACGAAAATGGTTATTTCAATTTTGGCATAATCAATGCATGTATGTATGGCTGGTGTAAGGCAGAAAAGGTCATTGTTGAAGTGAATGAAAACATGCCTGTAGGACTCGGGGGCGCCAGAGAATCCATCCATATTTCTCAGGTGGATTACATTGTTGAGAGTGACCATGAGCCAATGTTCGAACTCCCGGAAGTTGAGGCAACAGAAGTTGAACATAAAATTGCCGAGCATGTATTCAAATATCTCACTGATGGATGCTGTATACAGCTTGGTATTGGCGGAATGCCCAATATTCTCGGCCACATGATAAGCCAGAGTGACCTCAAAGACCTTGGCGGACATACGGAGATGCTTGTTGATTCATTCATGGAGATGTATCTTTCAGGAAGAATGAACAATTCAAAGAAAGAAATTGATCGCTGGAAAACCGTATATACTTTTGCGCTCGGAAGCAAAAAACTTTACGACTGGATTCACAACAATAAGGCACTTGCCTCATACAATGTGGGCTATGTAAACAATTACAATACAATCAGGGAAATTGATAATTTCGTTTCAATAAATCAGGCTCTTGAAATTGACCTCAACGGACAGGTTAATGCAGAGAGCAACGGGTTTCAGCAAATATCGGGCAACGGAGGCATGCAGGATTTTGTTCAGGGGGCATTCTGGTCAAATGGAGGCAAGAGTTTTATCTGTCTGCCTTCGACATATGAACTCCCTGACGGGCAGGTAATATCCAGGGTTGTACCATATTTCAAACCAGGAACAATTGTCACTGTGCCAAGGCAGATGCCTCAGTTTATAGCAACAGAATATGGATGCGTTAACCTAAAGCTTGACCCTCAATGGATCAGAGCGGAAAAACTCATCTCAATCGCTCACCCTGACTTCAGGGACGAACTCATCAAAGCCGCTGAAGAACAGAATATCTGGAGAAGAAGCAACAAAATATAATAAATCAGGAGGGAGAATCTCCAACAGGTTCTCCCTCACCTGCGATAAATTTTGTTCCGAATAATGATAGACAAATAATCTGCCTTATCAAGTGTTGAAGGCAATCAGCATTGATTCGCGGCCAGTCAGGGTTTATCATTCCCTGTTTTTAACAGAGGAGAGAAGCCATTGTATTGCATACTGAAGAAGCTCGGCTGCCGTGGTGATATTGAGCTTCTCCTTTATTCTTTCCCTGTATGTTTCAACTGTCTTTACACTCAGGCAAAGTTTTTCGGCAATCGACCTGGAACCAAACCCCTGCCCTATCATCTGAAAAACCTCGAGTTCACGGTCAGTAAGCACGTCCACAGGAGACTGGCTTTCGTCTGTCAAATCCTCATATGTCCTGTCAAAAATCTTCTTCTTGACCTTCTCGTTAAGATACATATTGCCTGCAAGAATTTCCTTGATAGCGCAAAGAATCCTTTCAGAGTTTTCTGACTTCATGAGGTATCCTCTTGCCCCGCTCTTCAGGGCCCTTTCCGCATAGAGCATTTCATCGTTATCTGAAAACACAAGAACGGGAAGCCTGCTGAACCTCGATACTACCGCTTTGATAAAATCCATGCCAAAGCCGCTGTTTACCGAAACATCCACTATCAATAAATCAGGACTCTGCCTGTCTATTGCCTTGAATGCCCTTTCATCAGAATCAGCCTCAGCGCAGACAACCAGGTTATCATCATTATTTATTATATCTATCAGCCCCTGTCTAACAACAGGGTATCTGTCAACCAGCAGAATCTTACTGACAGCATTCATACTCGGGACATTTCCCTTAAGGGTAAAACCAGGGGCAT
>CAZEJW010000014.1:0-24703 GCA_964512685.1 uncultured Leptospirales bacterium
AATTACCCTTCCATTTAGATTTCTTGCGGCTCTTCCGGCTGTCTGAATAAGAGAACGTCTGGATCTCAGGAAGCCCTCTTTATCTGCATCGAGTATTGCTACCAGAGATACCTCCGGGATATCGAGGCCCTCTCTGAGAAGATTTATTCCAATCAAAACATCAAATTCTCCCTTCCTGAGATCCCTGATTATCTCCACCCTTTCCAGTGTATCAATCTCGGAATGAAGATAACGTGCATTGATTCCGGCTTCAGCAACATAATCAGCAAGATCCTCTGCCATCTTTTTTGTGAGTGTAGTTACAAGCACCCTTTCATGAACCTCGATTCTTTTTCGGATCTCTCCAAGAAGATCATCTATCTGGTTTTTTGCCGGCCTTACTTCTATTTCAGGATCAAGAAGTCCGGTTGGCCTGATGACCTGTTCAATCACATGCGACGAAACGTCAATTTCATAATCAGCCGGAGTTGCTGAAACGAAAACAACCTGATCGATAATTTCTTCAAATTCATCAAAATAAAGAGGCCTGTTGTCAAGTGCTGAAGGCAGTCTGAATCCGTATTCAACCAGGTTCTCTTTTCTTGAACGATCCCCCTTGTACATTCCCCTTACCTGAGGCACTGTTACGTGCGATTCGTCAATGAACATCAGGAATTCACCCTTAAAATAATCGAGAAGGCATGCAGGACGTTCACCTTCCTGCCTCCTCGATATTATCCTCGAATAATTCTCAATTCCGCTGCAATAACCCATTTCCAAAAGCATTTCCATGTCATATTTAGTACGGCTCTCCAGCCTCTGCGCTTCAACAAGTTTTCCATTCGACTTCAAAGCTACCAGCCTTTCATTCAGTTCATTCTCTATCATCTGCACAGTCTGTTTCATTTCTTCAGGACTCGCCACAAAGTGTTTTGCAGGATAAACAAAACAGTCCTTTTCTGCCCTCAGAATCCTGCCATCTACAGGATTGATCCATGAAATTTTTTCAATTTCATCTCCCCAGAATTCCACACGCAGCGCCTCGTCATGAAGATATGCCGGAAATATTTCAACAATATCTCCTCTTACCCTGAACATACCTCTGATAAAGGCAATATCATTCCTTTCATAAAAGATGCCCACCAGTCTCTTCAGAAGAGAATCTCTGTCTATTTCATCTCCGGTTCTTAAACGAATATGTGACTTTTCGAATTCATCAGGAGTTCCAAGTCCGTAAATGCAGGAGACTGAGGATACAACAATTACGTCATTTCTCTCAAGCATTGAGGATGTAGCCTTGAGTCTGAGTCTGTCAATTTCATCATTGATTGATGCATCCTTTTCTATATAAAGGTCTGAAGACACAACATATGCCTCAGGCTGATAATAATCATAATATGAAACAAAGTATTCAACTGCATTCTCCGGAAAGAAATCACTAAATTCCCTGTAAAGCTGCGCGGCAAGAGTCTTATTATGAGTGAGAACGAGAGTGGGTTTTTGAACTTTTTCAATAACTTTTGCCATTGTAAAAGTTTTACCCGAACCGGTAACTCCGAGAAGGGTCTGAAATTTTTCCCTTTGCGTGACCCCCTCTGACAGAGAATCAATAGCCTTTCTCTGATCCGATGAAAGGCTGAAGTCTGATATTACTTTAAAATCCATGTTTTCTCCCTGATTTTCATTAACCGGCAGTCATATTCTTTCCAATCTCTTTACCAGTTCAACGTATATTTTATTTTGTTGAAAAAATAACATGCATCAATTAAAAAGTAAACTGTATGTTAAATACAATAAACTGAAATCTATTGATTCAGAAATACTCACTATTACACCTTAAACCCGTCAGATGAGCAATTATAAAATGTATAACCCCGGAGGGAACAAATGGCAGATAGCAGGGAAATAACAGAATACAGTGTTGACACAGCAAAACTTTCCCCTGAAAAACAGCAGAAGATAGAATCGATTTCAAATGAAATTAATCCGTTCGATTCCGGAGCAGTAATTCAGTTCGGATTTTCTTCACAGAGCAAAATATCATCATTTGCTGACAGCATACTCGACCAGATAAGGGCCAAGGATGCGGATTACGCTGGCGACATACTCACAGATCTTATGACCAACATCAAGGATCTCAAGATTAAAGATCTTTCCTCATCAGGCGGATTTGTATCCAGGATACCAATATTGGGATCACTGGTCGATGAGGCAAAAAAATTCACGAACAGGTATAAAAAACTCAGCACTCAGATCGATTCAATAGTGGATGAACTCACAGACACGAAGATGAAGCTTTTAAAGGATATAACCCTTTTTGACGCTCTTTTCGAAAAGAATATGGACTACATGGACGAACTGGATCTCTTTATTGCTGCCGGACAAATGAAGATGCAAGAGCTTCAGAATACTATCCTTCCAGAGACAATTAAAAGGGCAGAAGAGTCAAACGATCCGGCTGATTCTCAAAGAGTAAACGATACAAGGGAGATGATCTCGCGTTTTGAAAAAAGACTCCATGACCTTAAGCTATCGAGGATGATATCCATTCAGACAATCCCTCAAATAAGACTAATCCAGAACAATGATCAGCTTCTTGCAGAGAAAATTCAAAGTTCCATTATCAATACCATCCCTCTCTGGAAAAACCAGGTTATTATAGCGCTGGGTATATTCAGACAAAAAAAAGCACTCGAAATTCAGAAAAATGTTACTGAAACAACCAATGAACTGCTGCTTAAAAACTCAGAGATGCTTAAAGAAAGCTCCATTGGCATAGCTCAGGAATCCGAAAAGGGTATTGTTGAGATAGAAACCCTGAAAAAAGTAAATGACGATCTGATAACGACCATCGAGGAAACTTTGAGAATTCACGAAGAAGGACACATCAAGAGAGTTGAGGCAGAAAAAGAACTCATTGTTATTGAAAACGACCTTAAACAAAAACTGAGATCAGTCAAAAGCGCAGGAACAAATACCACAGATACGGGAGAATAACATGAAAGTAATTGTACCCTTTGCACCCGGATTTGAAGAAATAGAAGGCATTACCATAGTGGATGTTTTAAGAAGAGCGGAAATCAATGTAACAACAGTAAGTCTGGGCAATGCACTTGTCAAAGGAGCTCATGGCATAGAAATAACAACAACAGAAAATATTTCCGAAATCGATAAAACTGACTATTCATGCATTGTACTCCCCGGAGGAATGCCGGGCAGCTCAAACCTGCGTGATGATGAAAGAGTAATATCACTTATTCAGGATATTGAATCCAGAAATGGCCTGATATGCGCGATATGCGCTGCTCCGATTGTGCTGGCAAAGGCTGGAGTGCTAACAGCCAGGTGGGTAACCTGTTATCCCGGATTTGAAGCTGAACTCGACGGAGCAGAAGTAATAAACAAGCCGGTAGTTGCAGACTCCCGAATAATCACTGCGAAAGGGCCGGGTTGTGCCATCCCTTTTGCTCTGGAAATTATCAAAAATCTGAAGGATTCAGAAACAGCTGAAAATCTAAAAAATGATATGCAGGTCTACTGGATGCAGTAATTTTACAGACTGAAAAAAAAATTCTTGAACAAACATTTTCAATCGTCTTAAATCGTCTGTTTATTAAATGACTAATAGAAATGATTCTCTCGGAGGTTAGATTTGAAATATTCAATGGTGAAACAATTTTCCAATGGCGCTCTCGACAATGTTTATAATTTCTTCTACAAGATCGTTGACTTCGGAAAAATTATGATAGAGGTATTCTGGGGTTTCGTGGAGATCTGGCAGGCTTTTTTTCTTATATTTTTCAATATAATAATGTATTTCTACTACCTTTTTCTCTTCATCATTGACTACAGTGCTGACGAATCAAGGGGAACAATGCTTTCTTTCAGGAAAAAGAAAGCAGGCATATCAAGAACACCATCAATATCAATTCCCAAGGGCCCCTCTCCGGTATCTGCCAGGTATGGAAAAATAAAAGAAACAACCCAGGCAGCAGCTTCTGTCGCAGCAGCAGCAGCAGAATCTGTAAAACCGTCTCCAACCGCATCAGGGGCAAAAAAACCCATAGTGAAAACAACACTGGAATTTTTCAGCAATATATTCAGTACTATTGCATCTGTTATTACTGCCCCGGTCAGAGGAGTTGCAGGATTCTTCGGGCCGAAACTTAAACCTGTCAAAGAAGAACCAATGAGCTCTGAGAGTTTTGGATCACAAAGGCCCGGAAGCGGAAGTCTTATTGATCAGTATATGAAAGAATATGAACAAAAAAGAAAATAGTCAATACACTATCTGAACCACCACTTTTCTCTGTCTCGGCCTTGTGTCACAGTCAATCAAAACGACCTGCTGCCACCTTCCGAGACAGAGTTTCCCATCCACCATTGGCACACTTTCTGACGGCCCTATAATAGCTGCCTGAACATGAGATGATCCATTATCATCATTCCACGTTTCATGATGAAAGTAACCGTGATTGTATGGAATCAGCTTATCCAGAAAATAATTTATATCCTTTTTCAGACCCGGTTCATATTCCAATGTGGTAATGGCAGCAGTAGAGCCCGGAACAAAAACCGTAACTGTTCCGTCTGAAATTTCACTCTTTTCAATGATATCCTTAATCCCGGGATTGAGATTTACTACATCCCTTCTTCCCAGGGATGATACATGTATGTATTCAGTATAAACCGCCATCATCCTCTCCGTTGCAGAAAAATCTCTAATGCTTAAAAGCTCTCTGTCCGGTATAAACCATCGTAACTGCAGGATTAGCTTCATTACAGGCCTGAATTGATTCAAAATCCCTTATTGATCCTCCGGGCTGAACAATTGCTGTTATTCCCTGATCAATAATTACGTCCACCCCGTCTCTGAAAGGGAAAAAAGCGTCAGAAACAGCGCTGGCTCCCTTGAGGCCTCCCTTCGCATCCGCGGTTTCCTCATCTATTGAATCAAGGTCTGACTGCTTCTTCTCTCCCTTTTGAACTCCAAGCTGAAATTCCTTGTATGAAACTCCGTATTTATCAAAGCAGAGAAGATCAGAATATTTCGTATATGCCTTATGTATTGCAATTTCAGCCACACCGACCCTGTCCTGTTCTCCTGTCCCGATTCCAACAGTCACTCCATCCTTAACATAAATGACAGAGTTTGAAGTAACACCCTGCTCAACAAACCATCCGAAAAGAAGATCTTCATATTCTTTATCTGTTGGGTTACGCTCTATTCTGTACTTTTCTCCCTTGTACTCTGTTTCGGCGATTCTGAAATCATCCCTTGTTTTTATTCGATTAATGGGTGACTGCTGCAGAATAAGGCCTCCGTCAATCAATGACTTTATATCCACAAAAGGCCTGTCAAGATATTCGGTTAAATTGTCAATTCTGCCAATTTTAACGATCCTGAGATTTTTCTTCTTTGTAAGAATTTCAACTGCATCCCCTGTATAATCCGGAGCAACCACAACCTCAAGATACCGGTTACTGATAAGCTCTGCTGTTTCACGGTTGACTGTTCTGTTGAAAGCAACACATCCCCCAAAGGCCGCAATTCGATCAGCCCTGAAGGCACGATCAAAGGCATCCTCGATTGTTGTTGCACATGCTACTCCTGAGGGATTGTTATGCTTTACAACAACGGCGGCTGGTTTGGCAGTCAGATATTTCAATATATTGAGAGAATTATCCATGTCTGTAAGATTTATCTTACCCGGATGTTTACCAAACTGAACCATCATATTTTCATCAATCCCGCTAACCAGGGATTTGCCGGATTCAATGAAATGACATTTTCCCAGAACGAGGTTGCCATTAATGAGTTCATACATTGCCGACTCCTGGCCGGGATTTTCTCCATATCGCAGCCCCTTTTCGATGAGGGTTCCGTCTTCATCAATTTTCCATGTTTTTTTCCTGTAAATAAGCTTCTGATCTCCAAAGCTCACTGTAAGATCGTCCGGAAAATTGTCGTCCATCACTGTCTTATATGCTTTTTTAAGGTCTTCCATTTTTTTCTCCTGTTTATGATCATTTGCAACTGACATTGGCGAGTGTTTTCGCTGGTATGCTTCTGATTTTATCTTTCATTTTCAAGCACTTTTCATATTCATCAGTATATTCATAAAATGCTGAATGATAAGCCATATATTGGCATAATAATTTATTATCCAATAAATTATTATGCCGGTTAAAGTAAGTTTTTCCGAGATTTTATAATGTGTGTTTATCAATCCACGGCCTGAGATTCCGGTGTTGAATTTACGGTAAAAGAATCAAACAAAGCCCGTGATCAGAAAAATGCTGGTTCTTTGTTCCGGCAGTGTCTTCATCCCCATGCTGAAAGCTCTTGATTTTTAATTGACAATAAAGCGTTTTGATAGATACTAAATTATCTTAAACAGGAAAACATATGGATACATCAGCAGCCAAAGAATATTTCGAAAAATTAAAATTAGCAGAAAAAGTATGCAAGGGTGATACTGAAAAAGCCAAAAAACTTCTTGCAGGTGATTTTCATGACATTGACATAATAAAAGGAAGATTCAAGGATACCGGTGATGATGTATTTGGACTCTTCGTTATTTTCCTCAGCAATATAACACTCGAACCGGTCTACTGCAACGAAATTGTTTCATATCAGTCATATGTATACCTGGTTAAACCCTTTGAACACTGGAGCCTGATTAACACACGAATTGAAAAAGAAAAAAATGACGGGGCTTTTGACGGCCAGAAAACTGTTGATCTGAATAAAACGTTTAAAACTTTTCTCTCTATGAAAAACGCCAACACTCTTCTGAACCTGATTCATGACAATGACATCAGCCACATTACCGATCTTTTCAGAGGGCTTTTAAGAGGGACTCTCGGTTATGATGACATGGATACTGTAGTGGATTTTGAAAAAGATTCTTCTCTTACTGTATTAGAAAAAGTAAAAATCAGCATAGCCTGATCACTCAATCGATATTGTTCCGCTTTGATAAACGATATCAATAATATAATGAGTTCTGTTCGAATTTACCGGTGTAAATCCGGTGATCTGCCCGGTAAAACTGAAATTAACACCCCTGATAAAATTTTCCGCCTCATCCATAGATTTAAAAAAGATATAGTAATCGATCTTAAGGCTGTATTTTTCCGATTCCGGTTCCTGTACAACAATACATACTTCATTTTTATATCTTTTTTCAGTATACCTGTTTTTTACTATACCATCAGCCCGTATCATTCTGCCGATTTTTTCCGCCAGGAAATCATCCCTGCCAATCAGCTCTGTCTTATAAAGCCTGTAATAAAAACCCAGATTGAGTTCTACAATATCCGTTTTGTCCTCTTTTTGCTGAGAATACAAAACAGTACTGATTGCAAAAAACAAGATTATAAATATTAAAATAAATCTTTTCATCATCCTACCTGTCCGGGATTTCTTTTGATGCCGTTGACCGGAAATCTATCTCATAATAGGCACCATATCTCTCAACAACCATACTGTTTATTCCCGAACCGGAACGTTCAAATATATCTGCAAAATCCTCAAAAGACTTCACTTTTTCTCCATTGAGAAGGATAATCCTGTCTCCTTTCTCGAGATTATACTGAATACTTCTTGGAGACAGGTATGACAGAATGAGATTTTTCGAATTGAAATTTTCATCTATCTCCATTCCGTATTTAAGGAAAAGAGTTCTCAGTACCCTGTGAATCTTTCTGTACACCTGGCGCTCTCTCAAAACCAGGGTATACTCCTTAAGCCGTCCGTCTCTTGATACTAAAATTCCGATTCTGGAACCTACTTTCCTGTTCCCAATATATTTTACGAGCTTTGCAAGAGAATTCACCCGGTTGCTGTCAATTTCCTGGATAATATCCCCTTCCCTTAGACCGGAATATGCTGCCGGAGATTTTTTAAGCACCCTGATTATCTGAACTTTCTTTGGCACTGTTCCATCCTGAACAGAGGTCTCTTTTGCCAGAAAACCCAGCCATCCCCTCCTCACTCTGCCGTATGCAAGGAGTTCATTGCAAACCCTGATAACAATATTTGACGGAATGGCAAAACTGATTCCCTGATATCCGCCTGAGATACTCTGAATAGCCGTATTGATTCCCACGACACTGCCATCAAGATCAACAAGCGGCCCGCCGGAGTTCCCGGGATTAATTGAAACATCCGTCTGTATAAAATCCTCGATATCAGCCACACCAATATTGTCTCTTCCTTTTGAGGAAACAATTCCTCCGGTTATTGACTGTTTCAGTCCATAGGGATTCCCAATGGCAATAACCCATTCTCCCTCCCGCAAATCATTTGAGTCGGAAATTTCCGCTGAAGGATATTTTGATGAATCATGATTTTTTATCAGAAGTATTGCAAGGTCAGTCTTGATATCTGAAAGAGAAAGCCTGTTATTGCTGAATCCCGTGATTTCACATATTGTTCCGTCATAATAAGTAATCCTGTAATGGTTTCCCCTGGAGAGCACATGGTGATTGGTAACGACAGTTCCGTTTTCGGAAATAATGAGTCCGCTGCCCTCTGCCACTCTGGTGTAACTTGAAACACCGTTCTTCTTATCCACAGTATATACTGAAATACTTACCACAGATTTTCTGGCCTTATCCGCGGCTCTTATAAAACAGGCATTGAGTTCAGATGATGAAAAAGCAAAGGCATTCTCGCCAATAAAAATAATGAGCAAAAATATTATTGTTTTTTTCATGCCTTCTATTCAGCCCCGGAACAATATCAGTTTATAACTTTGTCAAAATATGATTCTTCATCATCTGTTCTGTATTTTTCAAGGTCAATCCTTTTTCCAAGTGGCGGCTCGTCCATACCAGCCTTTCTGAGTTCAAGCCCGGTAAAAAGCGAATATATTCCCACAGCTATACCTTCAGCAAGTTCATTCTGCTTCTTTACAAGATGATACCTGTCTCTTCTGCGGGCAAGATATCCAAGTTCAATAAAAGCATTCACAGCGTTTACATGCATCGGAAGAATCCAGACCGAGGTATAAGGCCTGCCGGGTTTTGAATCCCTGTAAAAGACTCTGTTCTTCTTCAGAGAATACATCATGTAACGAATCAATTCATTGGAGGCATAAAGATTATCTCCACCAAATCCTTCAGGGCCACCGCCTCTTCGAAAAGTTTCATATATGCTCCTTTCTCTGTCCCAGAATTTACCATAAGGCCTGAAATTATTGTAATCAGATGAATAATTTGTGTTTTTTCTGTGATATTTTGCTCTCATCTCCCAATATTTACGATCTTTATATGCCCAGGAAACCATATTGTATCTGTAGCCTCTGAAAGCATCTTTATCAGGATTTTCGTTTTTTTTCAGGGGAAATGCAGTATAATACATTGATGTGTCACTCAAAAACCATCCAAAAGGAGTTCTTTTGGCGCTTTCACAGAACCAGTCCCTGAATCCTGATTTATAAAAAAAGGATTTATCTTTTCTTTCATTTTTAAGATATTCAAGGCCTTTTTTCATAAAACTTATTGGCGGCACGATCACAGCGCTCATCCCCTTGTATTCTCCGGGGCCATTCGTAGCACAATGAAGAGACACAACAAGATGGGGCCTGAAATCATTGATTTTTGACAATCTTCCTTTAATCAGCCCCCCCTTTTCATCATAAGAATCAAAAAGACGGTAGCCCCTGTTGGGATCATCCAGCTCTACAGCTTCTTTTTTGGTCAAAGAATTACCTCTGCTCATCATGGTGGTAATGTAAATTTTTTTGAATGGAGGGTCTGAGTATTTCTTTAATATTTCAGCAAATTCAGAAAAGTTTCCATCTTGAGAGAGATTTTTGAGATGCCTGAAGACCTTTTCTGCAATTTCATACATCAACAGATGTTCATGATATGGTCCGTAAGATGCTCCTTCTCTGAAAGAATATAAATATCTTCCTGAAATAGTATCAAATCTGTCACCATATTTGTTCTGAGGCCTTTTACAGACACCCCCGTGCCCCGGATCAAGGACAAGTCTGAATTGCTGAAACTCAAATTTAACAAAACCGGATGGAATAAGGATGAAGAACAGCAGAAAGGAAAATACTGATTTCAAAAAAGGTGCGGTCCGCATATAGTAATGAATGCCCCCAAATTATACTTAATATTACTTTTCAAAAAATTCATTCTTTCAAGCAAAAAAAAAGGGGGATAAACCCCCCCTTTTCCGGATTCAATCTGATTATAGCTTATTTTGCTTCTTTCTCTTTATATATCCTGTTAAGATTATCAGCTTTGTGAAAACGATACTCTTTACTGACTTCCGCAATTTTTTTGTCAATACTATCAGGCGTATCTTTTTCATCAACAGGAACAAGCTCTTCCAGGATCTTGATCGCATATGATTTAGCCACTCTCAAATGATATACACAGCCTTCAAAATTATTATCAATATATGATGAATTGGCATCATCGAACTGTCCATAAGAGATTCTCAGCCTTAACTGATTTTGAAAAAGCTCCTTGTTCTTGTTTGGGTCAGACTTGGTTTTTGCATCAAGATGAAGAAGAAGTATACGGTCTGCGCACTTATTAAGCATTGACTGAGTGTCCAGCTTATACTGATCAGAAATCTTTTTCATAAGCTGTTTGATCTTCTTACGGTTATTCTCAAACTCAACTCTTGCATAGATTATATTACGCTTGTAATAATACTCCATTGCCTTTTTATAACCGGCATAAACAGTATCATATTCAGACTTCCATTTTTTACCGTTATCCTTGTCAAAATTCTGAACAATTACATTCAAGAGATATATCTGTTCCAGATTTTTTTTGACCAGTTTTTCTGCAATATCAATCGCATGAAACTTTGCGAGATATGAATCTTCCGGCATCTCAGATGTGGGATACTCTCTGCTGGGATCAAGATTTCTTTCTTTTGTATCCTCTTTAGCAGTCGTCCCTGCCGGAGCACCTCCCTGCTGAGCCGGGGCTACAGAAATCATAAAGAAACTCATTAAAATAATCAGAGTAAAAATTTTCCCGGATCTTTTTATATTCATGTCCACACTCCTAAATTATTATGCTTTTTCGTTTTCGACTGGCATCCTTGCCTTAATATTATACCAGTATAGAACAAATGATAGTTTAAATTATGATTTTAATATAGGCAACATATTTTTTATTTTTTAGTAAAATTAATTTAGCATCAGCCAATTCTTTAAAGACAATGCTCTGAAATAAAACCAGCCCCGTTTTTCAGTAAGGGGGATGAAGATACAGCGAATCTGAAAACTTTTCAGGTAATCAGAAAAATTCTCATATCCATTACATTGGTCTTTGTAGGACCGGTCTTTATAAGAGTATCCAGTTCTTCAAAAAAATGATAGGAATCATTTTCCGCCATATATTTTCTTATTTTAATACCGGCAGCATCTGCTCTTTTCAGAGTTTTACCGTCAGCAAAAGCACCCGCTGCATCAGTCGGACCGTCAGTACCGTCAGTACCTATGCTTGCAACAGTAATATTATCAAATCCGGCAATTTCCGGTACTGCATTCATAACAAATTCAGTGTTTCGACCACCGAGACCTTCTCCTTCCACCATAACCGTTGTCTCTCCTCCGCTGATAATACATGCCGGCACATCGGCCGGGTTGCCCGAAGAACAGACTTCCCTTGCAATTCTCGAATGCCATACTGCAGCATCACGAGTATCTCCCTCAATAAAAGACGACAGGATTATTGAATTATATCCGAGTTTTTCCGCCTGTATTTTAGCTGCTTTAAGTGCAATAATATTTGAGGCAATAATAAGATTATTTACTTTTTTAAATACCGGGCTATCAGGACCCGGATGCTCTTCAATTTCCCCTTTCATTCCTGCCTTGATATGATCCATAATCTCCGGTGCAACCCTGTTCTGAAGGTGATACTTCTGAAAATAATCAAAACATTCTGAAAATCCTGAGGTATCAGGGACGAACGGACCTGATGCAATCACATCCATATTATCACCAACAACATCTGAAATCATAAGATTTATAACAGTTGCAGGATATGCTGCCTTTGCAAGATTCCCGCCTTTAACAAGAGATAAATGTTTTCTTATGGCATTCATCTCATGAATGGTTGCCCCGCTTTTCAGAAGAAGGCCTGTTACTTCTTTTTTCTGATCGAGAGTAATTGATTCAGGAGGAAGAGACATAAGGGCTGAACCTCCTCCGGAGATGAGTGATATTACCAAATCGTTTTCATCTGCTTCTTCAAGCATCTGTTTTATTTTTGCAGCACCTGCACGGCTGTTCTCATCCGGAATCGGATGTGATGCCTCAATAAGTTCAATTATATCCAGCTCTTCCACATAGCCTGTTTTTACACTTATATAACCTGCCGTGATCCTGCTGCCGAGAATTTTTTCTACAGCCTTTGCCATTGGAGCTGTTGCCTTTCCAGCTCCTACAACAAAAATCCGACTGAATTCTTCCGTATCAAATTCCTTTATTCTTTCACCATCCGAAATCAGTACAATTTTTCCATCTTCTGATAAAAGATGATTCTCTACTGCTCTCTGAGGATCAACAGCTTTTATACCTGCCGAGTATATCTCTTTAAGATCTTCATATACTTCCATATTTCAGCCCTCTGTCCGACTCCTCTAAAATTGTCCCGCATAAAGACAGCAGAGATTTTAAAAATATACTATCAGACTTTTTCTTAATTACAAGTTATTAATTAATGTTAATCAAGACAGATTAAAGAAGCTAAATTTACAGCAACTCCCCAAAAAAAACAGTGGCACTTTATTACAAAAGAATAATTCAGCAGTATAATCTTGCGAGGTTTGATAAAACAGTAACAAATTGTAAAGATGACAGTAAAACTTTCTCAGAAAAACACAGAGGTAGAAAGCAACAACGCCCTTGCCTGGCAGTACAAAATTTCAATAAAAATCTATTTGCAAAATTTGATATTCTTATTTTTATTGAACAATAAAGAGTGAATCTGTATGCTGCTAAAACAACCATAAAAAACTATACCCGGGGAGAAAGGAATGAGCGATAAAAGAAAAATGGCTAAATGGAAGAATGAAATTATCAATGCAATCGATGAAGTGCTCGATCTGGACAACCTTAAGGATGAAAATCTTACTGCCATGGCTCTGTTCAGACTTCTGGACCTCTACTATCAGGATGCCGGTTACAATGGGATAGAAACGATCATGAAAATATGGGCCTACCTGGAGGTACAGTACAAACAGAGTGAAGAAGAAAAAGGGAAAAACGGGGAAAAGGATAAAACGGTCAACTGATATTCTTCCTGCTGTTCATCCTCAAAAGCAGGAAAACAAGTATTGCTGACGCAATACCCGCAAGAATAAAGCCGGAAATATATTCCTTAAGAACAATCCTGCCAATTGAAAACAGGCAAAGATATATAAAGACTACTCCGGCAATCCAGTTTACAAAGAGAGGAACAAGATTTTCTTCATCTTCATTGCCTGAATATTTTTTCCAGCCTGGACCGCCTGGCTTGACTCTCTTATAAAATTCCCTGAGCCTGCCTTCTTCTACCGGGGATGTAACGAATGTCACAAAAATCCATGCAACCGTTGTCAATCCCACAATGAAAAACATACTTACCGGGAATTCGATGTGGAGAACGTATTTTGCGAGTGTGAATCCGACAAAAGGAGCAATCATTGCGGTTATTTCAGCCCATGCATTTATTCTCCACCAGTACCACCTGAGAATGAGAACAAGCCCCAGGCCTGCTCCGCACTCGATGATGAAAGCCCATGCTCCGGAGATCGTCTTTATCACAAAAACAAGAAGAGTGGATATAACCATCAGGATAATAGTTGCAATTCTTGAAGCTTTCACGTAATGCTTTTCGGATTCGTTCTTCCTTATAAATCTTCTGTACAGGTCGTTTATAAGGTAAGAACTGCCCCAGTTAAGATGTGTTGATATTGTGGACATATAAGCAGCAAGGAAAGCTGCAACCAGAAGACCGAGTAATCCTGCAGGCAGATGGTCCTTCATACAGAGAATGAATCCTGTCTTTTTCTGATCTGCCGGAAGATCAGGATACAGGACAAGAGAAACGAGTGCCACAATAATCCACGGCCATGGTCTGAGAGCATAGTGCGCAACAGTGAACCAGAGGGTTGCAAGAACAGAATGCCTTTCATCCTTTGCTGACATCATCCTTTGTGCCACATAACCTCCGCCGCCGGGTTCTCCTCCCGGATACCACGAGGCCCACCACTGAACAAAGATGTGTGCAGTAAAAGCTGAAAATGAAAGAATCATTATTCCGGATGCAGCGCTCTGTGCAGAATTTCCAATCGATGGGAAGAAGCTGAATACACCTTCCGGGAGCGCCTTTTTGAGCCCGGCAATACCTCCGATTTCAGGGAGATCCAGTAAAACATATGCAAGTATAATACATCCGACCATTGCAGTAGCAAACTGAAAAATATCAGTATATGCGATTCCCCAAAGTCCGGAGATTGCAGAATATATACCCACCAGGAACATTGCACCAAAAACATAGAAAATTACTGTTTCAGGCCCAACACCGAAAACTGTCTGCAGAATCTCTGCAAGTGCTACATTTACCCAGCCCATGATAACTGCATTCATGAACACCCCGAGGTACACTGCCTTGAATCCCCTGAGAAAGGCTGCTGGTTTTCCTGAATAACGTATTTCTATGAATTCAACATCAGTGAGGATCTCTGCCCTTCTCCAGAGTTTTGCAAAAAAGAATACAGTTAACACATTTCCTGCAATCATGTTCCACCAGAGCCAGTTGCCTGCGATTCCCTTTTGGGCAACAAGTTCGGTTACAGCAAGCGGGGTATCAGCGCCAAAGGTAGTGGCGACCATTGTGGTTCCTGCAATCCACCAGGGCAGCTTTCTTCCTGACAGGAAAAAATCCTCTGAACTTCTTCCCGCCTTTTTTGAAAACCAAAATGCAATAAAAAGACTGATGGCAAAATATACTGAAATGACTATTATATCAGGAAATGTCATGAACAGATCTATTCCTCTTCCATCATTTCCCTGAAATACAGGTCAACATCAAAACCTCCGAAGCTGGACAAAAAGGAAAGATTTATGTTTTCATAAAGAGCTTTGACTGCAAGATTATCCTCATTGAAACTCGGAGGCGAGAGTATTATATCATGATCCGTATACTGGAGCTGATTGGCAAATGTTCCGGTTATAAGATTGGCAAGTTCTCCTGCAACATCACTGTGGTACTTCTTTATTTCCTTTGAGTCAGAGTTGCCGATAAATTTCTTTGTGATAAAATTGAGTGTCTTCTGAGGCAGATTGATTATAATCTCTCCTTTGAGAGTTCCTGTAATTTCAACAGCAACCCTTGGATCCTTTACTGCCGCCTGTGCTTCATATACTTCTTCTATATCAGTATCACCGAGAAAATTCTTGAATATATGATTAACTGACCTGAGAAGGTAACGGGAATACAGATCATATCCTTCGCTCATTTTGACCTCTTTGCGGATTACTTAAAACAATCGCTATGTATATGGGGAATAATTGTCAAATAATGCCCCCTGAAAAAAATATCAAGAATATATTTATTCATTAAAAATTATTTTTCAGAGCTCTTAATCGAGAAGGCGCCACTTAAGGCACCCTCTTAATACTGTTTAGCCTAAATGAGACTCGATAATTTCTTCGGCCTTTTTAAGTGCAGCTTCTAGACCCTCAGGATTTTTACCTCCTGCCTGGGCCATATCCTTTCTGCCGCCTCCGCCTCCGCCTGCGAGCCTGGAGGCCTCCTTTATTGCTGCACCGCAATCAACACCAGCCTTTACAGCATTGGATGTTGCGGCAAAAAGCAGAAGTGCCTTGCCTCCTGCATCCGAACCAAAGAGAACTATTGAATTCTGCTCTTTTTCTCTTATTGAATCAGAGAGCTCCCTGAGTTCCCCTGCTTCAACATCCGAAAAAAGCTTTGTTATAATTTTAAAGTCACCCTTCTGTTTGGCTTCTGCCATAATTGAGTCTATCCCTGTTGAAAGGGTATCCTTCTTAAGCTTTTCAAGTTCTTTCTCTAGCTGCCTGTTTCTCGCGATAAGGTCTTCTATTTTTTTGATGAGTCCGACTTCAGGAACATCCGCCTTTTTTGTAAGATCACTGAGGATACCATCCTGTGCATTGAACCTTTCCAGAACTCCCTGCAGAGTTACACCCTCAATTCTTCTCATGCCTGCTCCCGGAGAACCTTCTCGCAGTATCTTGAATACTCCTATCTGGCCGGTATTGCTCACATGGGTTCCCCCGCAGAGTTCCATGCTGTAATCATCAACAGAAACCACGCGGACGACATCCTCATATTTTTCATCAAATACAGCCATTGCACCCTTTTTAACTGCATCGTCTATATTCATTACTTCAGTATTAACAGGAATCGCTTCCCAGATTTTTCTGTTTACTATTGTTTCGACCTCTGCAATTTCTTCATCTGTCATTGAACTGAAATGAGAGAAATCGAAACGCATCCTCTCTGAACTCACAAGAGAACCGGCCTGCTTTACGTGCGTGCCAAGCACCTTTCGAAGAGCTGCCTGAAGCAGGTGGGTTACAGTATGATTTGCGCGGATAAGGTTCCTGTTGACAGAATCTATTCCTGCATCAGCCTTTTCATCCTTTTTAATTTTTCCCTCTTCAACTTCTCCGATATGCATAATGGTTTTATTGTACTTCTTTGTATCTTCAACCCTGAAGACTCCGCTTTCTGTTGTAATGATTCCAATATCTCCTGCCTGACCGCCGGATTCACCATAGAAAGGAGTTTTTTTCAGAATCAGGAAACCCCTTTCTCCTTTTACAATTGAATCACAAATACCGTCTTCAGTTGCCATCATTATTACCTGAGATTCATCTTCGTCTTTTTCGTATCCCGTGAATTCTGTATCTCCTGTATTCCTGGCAGCATCCCCGAAAAGGCCTTCTATTCCGCTGTCAGTCCCCTTCCAGCTCTGCTTGCCCCTCTCCCTCTGAAGATTCATCTCATTTTCAAAACCGTTTATATCTACTGCGAATCCCTCTTCCTCAGCCATTTCGACTGTCATCTCGAGCGGAAAGCCAAATGTATCATAGAGAACAAAAGCATCCCTGCCAGACACTTTTTCTCCGCCGCCTTTTTTAAGTGATGAAATTGTCTGCTCAAGCCTGTCCATTCCGTTTTCGATTGTCTCAAGAAAACGTTTTTCCTCTCCCTCTATTACATTCCTGATATTCGGCGCGGATTCAATTATTTCAGGATAAAATTCACCCATGAGGTCAACAATTGGATCAACAAGTGTATATACAAAAGGATCTTTGATTCCGAGCTGCCTGGTAAATCGAAGGCCTCTTCTCAGGATTCTTCTCAGAACATATCCTCTGCCATCATTAGAGGGATAAATTCCATCTGACATTGCAAAGGTGAGCGCTCTTGCATGTTCCACCACAACCCTCACAGGGATGATATTCTTACCTTCATACGAAATATTTCTGGAATTACAAACATACTCAGTGAGTGTCTTGAGCTCATCAGTTTCAAAGACAGAATCAACATCCTGAATAAGGGTTGCAAGCCGCTCGAGGCCCATCCCCGTATCGATTCCTGTTCTTGGAAGCGGGCTCAGTGTTCCGTCAAGAGCCTGATTGAACTGATTGAATACCAGATTCCAGTATTCAAGAAATCTCTCGCATTCACAACCGGGTCTGCAATCAGGAGATCCGCAGCCGAAAGATTCTCCCCTGTCAAGGTAGAGCTCAGAACAGGGACCGCATGCTCCTGAATCACCTGCCGGTCCCCAGAAATTGTCTTCCTTACCAAGGCGGACAATCCTCTCTGCAGGGACTCCAATATGTTTATTCCATATTTCGAATGCTTCATCATCATCCAGATATATGGAAATCCAGATTTTCTCTTTTGGGAACCCAATCACTTCTGTTGAATAATCCCATGCAAACTCTATGGATTCCTTTTTGAAATAATCCCCAAAGGAAAAATTGCCGAGCATTTCAAAAAAGGTCAGGTGTCTCTTTGTCTTTCCAACATTCTCAAGGTCACTCGTTCTGAAACATTTCTGTACTGTTGCAGCCCTAGTGTATTCAAGATCAACAGTGCCCGCGAACATTGGCTTGAACTGAACCATTCCGGCAGTGGTAAAAAGCAGTGTCGGGTCACCCTGCGGTACAAGAGGGCTGGACGGAACAATTCGGTGCTCCCTTTCCCTGAAGAAATCAGTAAACGAATTTCTTAAATCTCTTACTTTAAGCATATAAAACCTCTTTATTCTGACAGATAATCTTTTTTTTCGGGTAATGTTACTGCGGCCAGGCACAGAACAGAATAAATCCTGTATAACTGTGCATTTCCCACAAAGAGAGCTGTTTTTGCAAGGAAATAATCGAAGGCAATTACCAATTAATTATTCAGTATGCACATTGAGTTCTCTGATCTTTCTTATTATACGAAAAACCATACCTGAATCGAATCCACGCCTCATAAGAAAAGCTGCAAGTTTTTGCTCCCTGTTTGATTCTTTCTTATAGGTTCTGATCTTTTTCAATGAAAGGGCGAGCACATCTTCAAAATCGATATCATAGGCGCCATATTCCTTCATGGCATCTTCTGCAATCTGCCTTTCCACACCCTTTTCCATGAGTTGTTTTTTCAGCAGATTTGGTCCTTTGACCTTTTTCCTTTGTGCGGATTCAATGAATTTTCTCGAAAATTCCCTGTCGTCAAGGTATCCCCGATGTTCAAAATCAGTCACTACCTCTTTGACAATCTCCGGATCGTATTTCTTTTCAATTAGTTTTCTCTGAAGTTCTTTTCGTGAACGGTCTCTCAAAGAGAGAAATCTGAAGGCATGACTTCGGCATGAAAAAAATGAAGCCTGATGATACACAAGCACTAATTGATCAGGAGAAAGTTCCCTGCCGCTTGAAAGCCGCATTTCAAGAACAAAATCAAGAGGAAGGGAGAGGGTTTCCCCGTTTTCCAGCTCAATTGCCGCACTTTCATTTCTGTACCTGACAGAGACAACCTGCAATTCTTACCCCGCAAATGAATACAAAAAAGGGGACTCCCACAGGAACTCCCCTTTTATATATAAAATGATTTGTTTTCTTAACGTTTTGAGAACTGAAATTTCTTTCTCGCTTTTTTCTGGCCCGGTTTCTTTCT
Organism: uncultured Leptospirales bacterium; assembly: GCA_964512685.1. Taxonomy (GTDB): domain Bacteria; phylum Spirochaetota; class UBA4802; order UBA4802; family UBA5550; genus CAZEJW01. The sequence goes on from CAZEJW010000014.1 coordinate 19,174, forward strand.
CTCGACTTCTCTTGAATCCCTTGTAAGGAACCCGCCTTCTCTGAGTGTCTTTTTGCTTCTTTCATCAACCTTAACAAGGCATCTTGCAATTCCCATCTTTACTGCTCCGGCCTGTCCTGACCAGCCGCCGCCTTTTACAGTTGCATATACATCAAAGTTTTCAAGCTGTCCTATATGTTCAAGAGGCTGTCTTACTATAAGTTCGAGTGTCTGACGTCTGAAATATTCATTGATAGGCTGTTTGTTTATTGTTACATTCCCTGAACCAGGCTGCAGCCATACTCTTGCCACGGAGGTCTTTCTTCTTCCTGTTGCGTAAATCTTTTCTGCCATTATATTCTCCTTGTCCTATTACATTTCTTCTTAGAGGCTTGCTGCTTCAGGTTTCTGTGCCTGATGCGGATGCTCTGATCCGGCATAAATCTTCAGGTTCTTCATAAGTTGACTGCTGAGCCTGTTTTTAGGAAGCATCCCTTTTACAGCATGTTCTATCATATATTCGGGCTTTTCTTCCCGGATTTTTTTTATATTAACAAATTTCTTTCCACCCGGATACTGTGAATGAAAGAAATAATCCTTATGCTCTGATTTCATGCCTGTCAGCACTACCTTTTCTGCATTAATCACAACCACATTATCACCCATATCGAGGTGTGGAGTAAAAGTTGGCTTATTTTTTCCTCTCAGAATATTTGCAATCTCAGTGGCAAGTCTTCCAAGTACTTTTCCTTCAGCATCTATGAGAACCCAGTTTTTCTCAATCTCAGATCCCTTCATGGAATAGGTCGTTTGAATATCACTCATTTGAAATTCCCCTTAACTATCTTATATTACATCCGCATTGAACAGATTTTTTACATTTTATATCAAATCGTGGATTTGTAAAGGTTTATATCTATATACACCCCTTCTCCTGTCAATAAAATATTCCATGAGATAAGGAATTAATTACAGTAATTAATAAACACAGTCTTCGGATAACACCTTTGCCATCCGAAGACTGTAAATCTACCTCATCTGAACTGCTGCTTCAACCATATTTCTTAAAGATGCAGCGGTTTCTTCATTTCCTCTGGTTTTCAGTCCACAGTCCGGATTCACCCAGACCTGGCCGTCATCCATATACTCAACAATATGGCAGATGATACCCTTTATTTCATCTTTGCCCGGCACCCTGGGTGAATGAATATCATATACTCCCGGGCCAATATTCCCCTTATATTTGTGCTCCCTGAGCACCCGGAGTATGGACATGTCTGATCTTGCAGACTCGATTGTCAGCACATCTGCATCCATATCCATAATTTCTTCAATAATATCCGCAAATTCACTGTAGCACATGTGAGTATGAATCTGAGTTTCAGGTTTTACTCCCGAATGAACCAGCCTGAATGCCCTGATGGCCCATGAGAGATATTTTTCATTCATTTCATCTTTCCGAAGAGGAAGCTTCTCTCTGAGTGCAGCTTCATCCACCTGGATTATACCAATACCGGCTTTTTCCAGATCCACGACTTCATCCGATATGGCAAGTCCAATCTGAAAAGCTGAATCCGCAAGAGATATATCCTCCCTGGGGAAGGACCAGTTCAGAATAGTTACAGGACCCGTAAGCATTCCTTTTACTGGTTTTTCAGTATATTCCTGCGCCTTTGTTATCCAGTTCACAGTCATAGGTTCCTTTCTGAAAACATCCCCATAGATTATTGGGGGCTTCACTCCTCTTGTTCCGTACGACTGAACCCATCCATTCTCAGTAAAGAGGAATCCTTCCAGGTTTTCACCGAAGTATTCAACCATATCATTTCTTTCAAACTCCCCGTGAACCAGAACATCCAGCCCTGTATTCTCCTGCATTTGAATACACTGTTTCATTTTATCTTCAATGAAGGATGTATATTCCTGTTCGGATATTTCTCCGTTTCTGAATTGTCTTCTTTTTTTTCTCACATCCATGGTTTGAGGAAAGGATCCGATTGTTGTTGTTGGGAACCTGGGCAGATTAAATCTTTTTTTCTGAAGATCAAGCCTCTCCTGAAGATCCGGCCTTCTCACAAAATCTTCATCCCCCAAAGCTGCCACTCTTTTTCTTACTCCCGGAACAACCACCCCGTTCAACGACTGTCTTTTATCGTGTATAACAGCATTGGCTGCAAGATAATCATGCTCTGACCAGTTTACAAAAAGGGCAGAGAGCTCTCTAAGTTCCTGTAGTTTTTCCTCTGCGAAACTGAGCGCCACCCTGAACTCAGGCTTCATTGCCACCTCAAATTTCGTTGAATGGGGCACATGCTGAAGAGAACACGAGGTTCCGATTACAATATTGTCCTTCTTCACACAACTGCTGATTTCATCAAGCAGAAGCAGGGTCTTTTTATAATCATTTGCCCAGATATTTTTCCCGTTTACCACTCCAGCAAAAAGAACGGTTTTTTCATTGAAACCATACCTTTTGATCAATTCAAGGCTTTTATTCCCCTCTATAAAATCGAGACCCAGCGCATCAAACCCAAGGCTGAGCACACTGTCATAAACATCGCGCATATCTCCGAAATAGGTCTGAAGCAGAATCCTTAGATTTCCCTTTTTCTCAAGAAGGGATGAATAAATGTCACTAAAGATCTCCTTATCCTCTTCCGAGAGATCCAGAACAATGGCGGGTTCTTCAATCTGAATAAATGAAGGCTCAAGACCACTGAAGCCTTCAAGCAACGACTCATATGCCCCTTTCAATGATTCTGCGATCTCTCTTTCGGATTTATCGCTCTTGTTTCTCGCGAGTTTTAGCATGGTAAAAGGACCGATAAAAGAGGGCTTTGTTTTGTATCCTGCAGACAGAGCCTCCAGATATTCTTCAAGAGGTGTATTCTCAGCAAGGGCTATCACTGTATCATTTTCTATCTCAGGCAAAATATAGTGATAGTTTGTGTTAAACCACTTTTTCATCTCAAGCGCCCTGAGGTCTGTTTCCCCTGACTGAAATCCCCTGGCCATTGCAAAATAAAGCTCCCGCCTTGAAAAACCGTGGTTTCTGAATCTCTTCGGCACAATATCAAGGCACAGAGCCATATCAAGCACCCTGTCATAGAAGGTAAAATCCGAGGATATATAATCTATACCATTTTCTGACTGTGTTCTCAAAAGTCCGAACTTTATCTCTTCTGCTTTTCTTTCAAGAGTCTTTTCATCGATCTCTTTGCTGAAGTAACTCTCAATGAGAAATTTCAGCTCACGCCTTTCCCCTATTCTGGGGTATCCAACAACTGATGTCTTAATCATGACAATCTCCGTTTTCTGATAATTATTATACACAGCTCTCCCTTCATACCAGCAGTGGCATCTCCAGGAAAAAATCTTCGGGATTTACGAACAAACCCCATTGCTTGGGTAAATTACAGATAACGTGAGATTATGGCGGATATGAATATTCTTTCATTTGTACCTCCCTCCGAAGCTGAATGTATCAGGTAAGTCTCCTGGCTTGGCTTCATCCTACTTCCCTGCCTTCCCGGTTTCCCAGTGGCGATATAGGGTTTCGTCTGCCTTACAGTAGCGGGGGCTGCGCCGGATTTTCACCGGTCTTCCTTTTTATGCATTTTAACATGCACCTGACCTGTTGAATGAATAAAAATTGTCTTTGTAAAAATGCAAGAAATAAATTTTATTGCGGCTGAAACAGCAACCCGGTTACACCATTGCAGGACCCGAACAAAGATTTCTCTCATATAATTTCTGACTATATCGAATCACGGAGATTTTCCCGCTTGAACATCTCATGCTTGCGGGTTATTCTGATCAAAAATCAATTAAGAGGTCATTCTAATGAAAAAAATAATTCCGGTTATAATTCTGCTATCCATTGTTCTTTTTTCGTGTAAATCAATGGATATCAAACAGAAACCAAAGGCAAAGGCCAAAGGAGTCGACATAGAATCTGTTTCCCTCGATGACATCACCCTGCTGTTTGATGTGGAACTCGATAATCCGTATCCCATTCCATTTAAACTAAATGATGTAATGTTTACACTGATTGTGGAAAACCAGGAAGTTTTCAAAACCAACACGCCAAAGGGGCTTTCTCTAAAACCAAAAGGCAAGAAGGTAACAACCTTCAGAGTAAAACTGCCGTATAAAGCCCTGTATAAACTGGCAGGTAATATCAGCCAAAAAGAATATCTGGACACTGTAATCAAACTGAAAATTGTTCTGCCTTCCTGCATACAGAAGCTTTCATTTGACTACACTCTGAAGAAAAGAATCCCGATTATAAAACCGGAAATTAAAATCAGAAACTTCAAAATAAAAAAACCAAAATTAAGTCTTCTCAAGAAGGATATCACCTTTGAAGTTGACTTTGATAAAGAAATAAAAAACAAAACAAAGACCACTTTTTCTGTGGACACCCTGAGCTATGATGTAAAACTTAACAATGGCAGGTTTCTGACAGGAAGATCTTCAACTCTGAAAAATACAGGCAGAACATCAATCCTCAGGCTCAGAAACAAGGCAAGCGCCAGAAAAACCGGCAAGGGAGTTCTGAACGCCCTTAAGAAAGGGAAAGGCGCTTATACTCTCGAAGGTTCTGCTGACCTACGCCTGCCAAAATCGATCAAGAAAGGACCACTGAAATTAAAGTTCAATGTCAAAGGAGATATATAGGATGAAGATAGTCCCGGTAATAATGGCTGGCGGCGCAGGAACCAGGCTCTGGCCTCTCAGCAGGGATACAAAGCCCAAACAGTTTCACAACTTTTCCGGAGGAGGATCTCTACTCGGAGAAACAATCGAGCGGCTGCAGCCGCTTGAACCCGAAAGATTCGTTATAGTCACATCTCATCTATATGATGAACTTTCAAAAAATGAGGCGGATTCTCTTGGAGTACCAAACACCATTCTGTGTGAACCGGTTGCAAAGAATACTGCTGCCGCAGTTCTCTATGCTGCTGTATATCTCAACAAACTGCACGATGATTCTGTAATGATAATTCTCCCTGCCGACCACTATATAAAAGACAGGAACAGTTTCATTTCCACTCTCAGGCAGGGAATTGAAGAGGCCAAAGAGGATAAACTCGTAACAATTGGAATCAAACCTACATATCCTGAAACAGGCTATGGATATATTAAATCGATCGAAGAACTTTCAGGAGCTGTTCTGCCGGTCGACTGTTTTGTTGAAAAACCTGATCTTGACCATGCAAAGGAATTCTTTGAGGCAGGAAATTATTTCTGGAACAGCGGAATATTTATCTGGAAGACTTCTACCATACTCAATGCCTTCAGGGAACTGATGGAAGACCACATAAAAGCTTTTGCTCCACTCAAGAAGCTAACCCCCGAAACTATTGAATCTCACGAACCCGATGTGTGGGAAATCAAGAAGCAGGTTTTCAATGCACTCGAGTCTATTTCCATTGATTATGGAATACTTGAAAATGCAGCAAACCGTGTTGTAATACCTGCCGATTTCGGATGGGCTGATCTTGGAAGCTGGAAATCCATTGATGACATTCTCGAGCCTGATGAGAAC
>CAZEJW010000014.1:24713-46246 GCA_964512685.1 uncultured Leptospirales bacterium
TGGTGCAACGATTCTTTTAAGAAGATTACAGGCGCCTGTTCCGGAAAAATCAATATTTGTAAACTCCGAGAACTGTTCTGTTTTTTCAGAAAACAAGAGGATATCCGTTGTGGGACTTTCCAATGTGGTTGTTGTTGAAGCTGGTGATGAAATTCTCGTTATAAACAAAGACAACAGCCAGGAGGTAAAAGAGCTGGTCAGTATTGTTAAATCCAGATCTAACTGAGACAGACTTTATAAACACATATAGAATAATGCATTAACCAAAGATGAAAAAACTGTTACCCTCTCGCTGCATGCCTCGAGGATAACAGTTTTTCATTATATAAATTTTAAGGAACAAGCACTAACATTATTTTTTTAAAAGAACCGGCTTGTTTAAAACCGGTTCTTTTTTTACAGGAGGTTTATTTACACTCTGAAGTGTGAATAATGACTTGAAAATTCGTCCCGGAGAGATATAAAACCGCCGCTTACAGATCCGGAGAATGAACAACCGGTCAGATAATCATAACCTCTGAATTTTCTGTTTTCCAGCCTGAGATGTACATGTGAAGATGTTTCATTATCAAAAAAATAAATATTATCACCCTGAATTTCTCCGGAGAACTCACTCGATGTCACAAAATCATAGCCCTGCAGTTTTCCGTTTTCAAAAGCTGCACTCGTACTCCTGTAGCATTTTGTGCTGATATCAAATATTGACTGCACCTTTCTTTCGTTGGCGACAGAACCAACTGCTGCAGCAATTCTTATTTTTGTTGAATTCTTCATCTTCCCCTCCCGGTCCGGTAAGTAAATATTATTTATCTCTACATCAGACCTTAATTAATCAACAAAAATTTACTTCATGTTTATTTTTTTTAAGATCAATGCCTAATTCCAAAAAAAAGGAAATCAAAAAAATTAATACTATTGAAACCTTCTTTTCTTTTCCCGATTTTCCTTATTAGAGTTGAATTATTAGCAACCCGAAAGTATAATCAATTCCAGTTTAAGCAGATTCTTTATTCCAGTAACTACAAAGATGTTTCCATATTAAAATTAAAACTTTATGGAAAATCATCGACATCAAATTAAAGCGGAGATTACCAAATGGACCAGAGCAGAATCAACCAGATCAAGGAATCCTTCAAATATCATCTTCTCTATTCACTCGCAAAGGATGAAACTGTATCAACAGAACAGGATATCTACCAGAGTCTTGCCTTTTCTGTAAGAGACAGGCTCATAGAAAGATGGATAAAAACCCAAAAAACATATTTCGAACAGGACGCAAAAAAGGTTTATTACCTTTCAATGGAGTTTCTCATGGGCAGAACCCTTGGCAACAGCCTTATAAATCTGGGTCTCTATGAGGATGCAGCAGTGTCCATGAAAGATCTCGGCTATGAACTTGAAGAACTCAGGGAAACAGAATGGGATGCAGGTCTTGGAAACGGAGGTCTTGGCAGACTTGCGGCCTGTTTCCTGGATTCGATGGCAACTCTTGAACTCCCCGGATACGGCTACGGAATAAGATATGAATATGGTATATTCTTTCAACAGATATTGAACGGCTACCAGGTAGAAACCCCTGACAACTGGTTGCGTTTTGGAAATCCATGGGAGATACCAAGACCTGAATGCATTTACCCCGTAAGATTCTACGGGCGGACCCACCAGTACAAGGACAAACAGGGTATTCTCAGAACAGAATGGCTTGATGCAGAACAGGTTCTGGCAATGGCATATGACACCCCAATTCCCGCTTACGGAAAAGACACCGTGAACAACCTGAGACTCTGGTCTGCAAAATCCACAAGAGAATTCAACTTCAACTATTTCAATGACGGAGATTATGAAAAAGCAGTGGCAGAAAAGGCATTCTCTGAAAATATATCAAAGGTTCTGTACCCAAATGACAATATCATTGAGGGCAAGGAACTGAGGCTCAAGCAGGAATACTTCTTTGTATCTGCTACCCTTCAGGACATTATCTGGAATTTCAAAAGAAAACATGATACATTCGATAATTTTCATGAAAAAAACGCAGTACAACTCAATGACACACACCCGGCGATTGCCATACCAGAGCTAATGCGAATCCTCATGGACACAGAGAATCTTACCTGGGAAGAAGCATGGCGAATTACAGAAAAAACCTTTGGCTACACAAACCATACAATACTGCCCGAAGCCCTTGAAAAGTGGCCGCTCCCTTTAATGCAGAGGGTTCTGCCGAGGCATGTGGAAATCATATTTGAAATAAACAGACGTTTTCTTGAGGACCTGAAAAATAAATATCCCGGCAAAACAGAAAAAATCAGAAGGATGTCAATAATCGAAGAGGGTGCAGAAAAACACGTAAGGATGGCAAACCTTGCAATTGTCGGCAGTCATTCAGTTAATGGTGTTGCAGAGCTACACTCAAGAATTCTCAAGGAAAGAGTGTTCCATGACTTTCAGGGAATATGGCCGGATAAATTCAACAACAAGACAAATGGAATAACTCAGAGAAGATGGCTTCGGCTTTGTAATCCGGGCCTTTCTGAACTCATTACCTCAAAAATTGGAGACGGATGGATAACGAATCTCAACGAGCTTGATAAACTTACACCTTTTGCGGACGATGAAGAATTTCAGAACAGGTGGATGAAGATAAAGCTCGACAATAAAATATTTTTCAAAGAGTACATACTTGACCGTACCGGGATTGAAGTGAATGAGAATTCCATGTTTGACATTCACATCAAACGGCTTCATGAATACAAAAGGCAGCTTCTGAATGTTCTGCATGTGATCACACTTTACAACAGGATAAGAAAAAATCCAGGAGAAAGCCATATTCCAAGAACCATAATCTTTGCAGGCAAGGCTGCCCCGGGCTATCACATGGCAAAGCTGATTATAAAACTCATTACATCAGTAGGGGATGTAGTGAATAATCACCCGGTTGCATCAGACCTTATGAAAGTCGTATTCTTAAGAAACTATGCTGTATCAAATGCCGAAAAAATAATCCCGGCGGCAGATCTCTCTCAACAGATTTCAACAGCCGGCATGGAGGCTTCGGGAACAGGTAACATGAAACTTGCGCTTAACGGAGCACTCACAATCGGCACCCTCGATGGGGCCAACATAGAAATAAGGGAAGAGGTGGGAGAGGAAAATTTCTTCCTGTTTGGACACAGGGCAGATGAGGCAGCCGCGCTCAGAGAGAAGGGATACAATCCGAGGGATATCTATTATGCAAACGAAGAGCTCAGGGAGTGCATTGACATGATAATGGAAGGCCACTTTTCTGAGGACAATCCAAGCCAGTTTCAGCCCATAGTGGATTCTCTCCTTAATAAAGATCAGTATCTGCTTTTCGCTGATTACGAATCCTACATTTTCGCTCAGCAGGAGGCTGACAAAGCCTTTGCTGATAAAAAAAGATGGGCAAGGATGTCAATACTCAATGTTGCAAGAATGGGAAAGTTTTCAACTGACAGAACAATAAGCCAGTATGCTGATGAAATATGGAATCTTAAACCAGTTAAGATTGAAATGTAATAAATTTTGTCATTCCGGTTTGCCAAAGGCAATACCGGAATCTCATTTACAGAGCCAGTTAAATCTTCTGTATGAGATTCCTGCCTTTGATGTCGGTCAATGAATCTCCAGCCGGTCATTCCGGCTGGAGTGAAACGGAATGCCGGTATCCATACGGTAATCTCATGAACTTTGTTCCATGAGATTCCTGCCTTCGCAGGAATGACCGACAATTCAATATACGATGACAGAAAAATTTATTCCCATTCTATTGTGCTTGGCGGCTTTGAGGATATATCGTAAACAACCCTGTTTATCCCCTTGACCTCGTTTATTATCCTGTTTGAAATTTTTCTGAGCAGCCCTTCAGGGAGATATGCCCAGTCAGCTGTCATTGCATCAACAGAAGTGACACCCCTTATTGCAATCACGTTTTCATATGTCCGCTTGTCTCCCATTACGCCAACGGATTTCACAGGCAGGTAAACAGCGAATATCTGCCACAGCTCATTGTAAAGCCCTGCTGCCTTGATTTCCTGAATCAGTATATCATCCGCATCCTGAAGAGTCTTTATTCTCTGTGGTGTAATCTCACCGATTATCCTTATTGCAAGGCCAGGACCCGGGAATGGCTGGCGATGAATCAGCTCATCATTCATGCCGAGCATCTTTCCAAGTTCACGAACCTCATCCTTAAATAACTCTTTTAGTGGCTCAATCACCTTACCTGACTTTATAAGCTTCATTACCTCAGGCACCCTGTTGTGATGGCTCTTAATTGTATCAGAAGGCCCCTTTGTTGAAACTGACTCGATCACATCAGGATAGAGAGTTCCCTGTGCAAGGAAATCGAACTTGCCGATTTTCTTTGCTTCTTCCATGAAAACCTTGATAAATTCCTTGCCTATGATTCTTCTCTTTTTCTCGGGATCATCAATTCCCTTCAGCTTTTCGAGAAAACGCTTTGAAGCATCAACGTATATAAGGTTGAGATTCATGTGCTTTTCGAATCTCTCTATTACAGATTTTTCTTCATTCTTTCTTAGAACGCCATTGTTAACAAATACACAGTAGAGCCTGTCTCCTATTGCCTTCTGAAGAAGCATTGCTGTTACTGATGAATCAACCCCGCCGGAGAGACCCAGTAGAACTGTACCATCACCAACCTCTTCCCTGATGGATTCAACAGCAGTGTCAATAAAAGACTTCATGTTCCAGGTAGCCTTTAGTCCGCACTCATTGAATACAAAATTCTTGAGAACCTTTGTTCCGTTTATTGTGTGATGAACCTCAGGATGAAACTGAACACCATAGATTTTCTTTTCATCGTTTGCAACAGCAGCGATCTCTGCATTCTCAGAAGAGGCTATCACCTCAAAGCCAGAAGGAGGTGCAACCACCTTATCGCCGTGGCTCATCCACACCTGCTCCCTGTTCTTCATTCCCTTTAAAAGAGGATGTGCCTTTGACTTTTTAATGGATGCCCGTCCGTATTCCTTTGATTCAGCGCCCTCTATCTTTCCATTGAATGCATCAACAACAACATAGAGACCATAGCATATGCCAAGAACAGGCACTCCCAGGCTGAATATTTTTTTATCCACCTGCGGAGCATCCTTTTCATATAATGATGAAGGGCCGCCTGAAAGTATTATTCCGCCTGGTTTTTCCTTTTCAATATCTTCAACAGGATGAAAATACGGTACAATCTCGGCATATACATTCATCTCTCGTATTCTTCTTGCTATGAGCTGAGTGTACTGTGAACCGAAATCCAGTATAATTATTCTTTCTGCAGGGATATCAATTCCGTGTTCGATCATTTTTTCCTCATTTATTTTCAAAATTCTTTATATATTCAGCATAACCTGATTCATTGAGTTTTTCATTCTTCTTTTCGATTTTTTCAGCCATTTTTTTCCTGTAATCAGAGAGTTTCTTTTCAATAAAAGAATCTGTTGCCCCGAGTATGTTCAAAGCGAACAAAGCAGCATTTGCACCGCCTGCCTTACCTGAAGGCATGGTTGCAACAGGAATTCCTGAAGGCATCTGAAGAATTGAAAGAATTGAATCAAGCCCGCCTGAAATTTTAGTCTCAATTGGAACACCAATAACAGGGAGTGTTGTGTGAGCCGCAACTACCCCGGGAAGATGAGCTGCTCCGCCTGCTGCAGCAATAATAACTTTAAGACCCCTGTCTCTTGCAGAAGAGGTCCACTCCATGGTTTTTTCAGGAGTTCTGTGTGCTGATGAAACTATTATTTCAAAATCAACACCAAACTCATCGAGTATTTCAAAACACTCCTTTATTTTGGGCATATCCGAATCACTGCCAAGAATAACACCAACCTGAGCCATAATACTCTCCTGTTTATAAAATGTCAGAGCTTATTCCTGAACTCTATGACAAAAGAAAATTAATTTTCTTTCATTCTCACCAGAAGTATTTTCAGGAATAAATACTCAAAAAAAGTATTCATCTCAATAATCACCAGAAAGGGTAAATACTTTAAAATGTAAAATATTTGTCAATCAGTATGTGCATGGCTGTTTTAAATTGATGTTAAATTGCAACAATTTAATTGACATCTGCCTGCCTGTACTCTAACTTAAATAAATTCCATGTACCTGTCCCCCGGAGCGGAGACAAAAAATTATAAACAATATTACTAAACAAAGTTTTCTTTTTTATCATTTTTAAGTAATTTATAAACAATAAATATGAAATTTGAATGGGATCAAATTAAAGCAAAAACAAATATTAAAAAGCATGGGATCTCTTTTCTGAATGCAGCTCTTGTTTTTTCTGATCCAGATGCCTTAACAATATATGACGAAGATCATTCAAATTCTGAGGATAGATGGATAACCATCGGTCAAATACCAGAAGGATCAATTCTTATTGTAATACATACATATTCTAAAAAAGAAAAAGAAGAAACAATCAGAGTTATTTCAGCAAGACTCGCAACAAGTAATGAAGAAAAGCAGTATTTTAATATGAAATAAAGCTGATACAGCTTTTTACTACATATCACAAGAGGTGTCAAATAATGAAAAAAGAATATGATTTTTCCAATGCCGAAAAAGCGAAATTTTACAGACCGTTAGATGAGCTGGAAATCCCGGTTTATTTAGATAAAAAAGTTAAAGATTACTATATAACTCTTTCAAAAACCAAAAATGTTGATCTTAATAAAATTATCAATTCAATATTAGAGAAAGAAATGGAAATGGAAATACAAAAAGAAATTGGTGTAAAATAACACGATATCCCTTAGAAACAAGCTTATAACCCTTGACTTTTCCCACATCAATCCAATCAGATTATCAATAACAACTCAATATTTATTCTTAAGCTTTATTACATAATAAAAAACTCAATTATTTTTGCCACCTGAGGCGACTGGGATAAGAATGCTCTTTCGTTTACTCAAAAAATATTTTTAAGAATAAATACTGACAATCTCTTTATTACGGAAGGACGAATGAAAACAATCACACGAATTTCACTGTTTTTAGTATTATTTGCTGTGCTGCCGGTAATAGCGTTTGCAGAAGACTATGATTTCAAAAAAGCCGCTGATAAAATACTTTCAATTGATGCGAAACCCGGTTATCACGTGCAGACAACCAGGTTTTTGATTATTCACCCCCTTATAAAAGACAGAGAGACAAGCTTCATCCATTATTCAAAACTCACGTGGAAGAATAATAAATGCACAAAAACGGTCACTAACTTCAAAAAAATAAACTGGTAGATAAAAATCTTTTATTCCCGGGAGAGTTAAAAATTGCTTTAGTTATTATCCCTTATATCTCTCCTGCTATCTCCATATCCCCCTTCTCTTTATTTTTCAAAATGTTGATACATGTCAGTTCGATTCAACCCGGTTTATTGTGATTGACATAGATTCATAATGTTATTTGAAATCTCTGATCACCTGTTAAAACAGAAACTGCAGGCACACTGCCTCAGAAGGCAAAATGAAATACCAGGAGGTCACTCGCCATGAAAACAATTGGCATGATAGGCGGAATGAGCTGGGAATCATCTCTCGAATATTACCGCATAATCAATGAAAAGGTTAAAGAAGAATTAGGAGGATTTCATTCTGCCAGATCAATTCTTTACTCAGTTGATTTTAATGAGATTGAAAAACTTCAGCACCAAAACCGCTGGCATGAACTGACAGACATAATGATCGACGCTGCTGTAAAACTGGAGAAGTCAGGAGCAGATATAATTATGATCTGTACAAATACAATGCATAAAATGGCAGAAGAAGTACAGAACAGTATCAATGTACCATTCATACATATTGCAGATGCAACAGGGGAAACAATACAGAATGCAGGATTAAAAAAAACCGGTTTGCTGGGAACCAAATTTACAATGGAACAGGACTTTTATAAAAAACATTTATCAGAAAAATACGGAATAGATGTCATCATACCTGATCCTGATGACAGAGAAATTGTACACAACACAATCTACAATGAACTCTGTGTTGGCAAAATCATGAATTCATCAAAACAGAAACTGCTGAATATTATTGATAAACTCATACAGAACGGCGCCCAGGGAATCATTCTTGGCTGTACAGAAATTCCGCTGCTAATAAAACAGCCCGATGTTTCAGTACCAGTTTTTAACACAATGCAGATTCATGCTGAATATGCGGTAATGGAGGCAGTAAAATGAACCCGAAAAAAATAATAGAACAGTGGGTTGAAGCTTTTAATAAAAATGACACTGACCTTATCAGCGAATTCTATTCTGAAGACGCAATCAATCACCAGGTAGCTGACGAACCGGTAAGAGGAAAAGAAAACATAAGGCAATTCTTTAAAAGGGATTTTTCCCAGGCAAAGATGATATGCATTATTGAAAATATTTTTGAAGATGGAGAATGGGGGATTCTTGAATGGAAGGACCCTCTGGGACTCAGGGGATGCGGCTTTTTTAAAATTCAGTCAGATAAAATTGTTTTTCAGAGAGGATACTGGGACAAACTGTCCTTTTTAAGAATACACAATCTCCCAATACCGGAGAAATAATTTATAAAAGTGATAAAAAAATCGCAGGATTCTTCCTGCGATTTCATCTCAATGCATCAAGAAATGCATTCCGCAAACCAAGCATTCGTTTATCACCCTCTGGATTAAGCTCAAGTTTATTCATGACATAGGCAAAACAAATTTTATTGTCGGAATCCATTTCAAGTCTTGATCCTCCATCAAAATTTTATATGATCTTTTCGCTCATTTGAAGAATCCCATAATCCCAATAATTATCACAGCCGACTATACGCCGGGAAGATCGAATTTTTTTCTGTTCTATCAACAACTCCTTCAGATGCAGAGCTGATCATATCAGCTATCATGAATGAATCATCTTTTTCAGCTGTTTTGTATATTATATCCATATTGAACATACCCCTTTAATAAAGATCTCTCAGAAGATGCTTTTTAATAAAATTCATTGCCCCAGCAATCAGTTCATGCGACCTCCGGTTGTCATCAAGCACATCAAATACATGATGACCTGTGCTGTGACTGTACACATCCATATCAGCATTCACATCAAGACACTGCTGGATGAACCGGTCCAGGGAATCATTGACAAACTTCATGTCGAGCCCGGCCCTGACTATCATCATGGGAAAACCGATCTGCCCGATAACAATTTCCGGTATTGTTTCAGAAAGATCTTTCCTGTCAGGAAGAACACTGAGATAGCTTCTGAAATCACCGAATCCATACATGCTGACAAAACACCTGACATCACCTGGATTGTCATGCAGGGCATTGAAAGCTGCAAAGGGCATCCCTGCTGAAAGAGAAAAGATACATGTTTGTGATGAATCAATGCTGTAGTCATCGGCATGTTTGCGGATATACCCCCTTACATCACTGATGTCATCAAGGAGTTCCCGGATAGAGCTTCCGGTCATGACCATCCTGTGATTGAATGAAACTGCTGCCATTCCAAGAGAAGCAACAAGTTCTCCATAGGAGATATAACATCCCATATCTTTAAGTACAGGTACTGGAGCTTCTCCGTGAACCAGAAAAACAACAGGTAGTTTTTTATCAACGGTGTTTTTTTTGGGCAGATAAACATCACACAATAGATCAGTATTCTGCACGCTTTTATATGTGATATCTTTTATCCGCGTAACATCCAGTGGATTTTTACATGCAACAATGCGCTTTGGAAACATTGTTTGAAAATCTTCCATAATAAACCTCTTTATTTTTTATGCTGTATAATCCATGACCGGCCTCTACCTGTACACAAAACAGAGAATAATAAAAACAGAGGCTATTACTGCACATGCGGTTTTTGGATATGGTTTTACCAGGTAACGCCCCAGAGCCCAGCTGCTTATTATTACTGAGATTCCAACACAGAAGAATTTAAGAATCAGGGGGATTTTAATTAATGTGAATAATCCTGCAAATGCTATCACAAGCGGAAGATGGATAATATAAATTTCATAACTGTATCCGCTCATTGAATCGATTACAGAAGACTTCCCGGCCCAGCCCTGTACTAAGCTGAACAAAAAGCCAAGAGAGGATATTACCACACCTGCCCTTACCAGCCCGTGCACCAGGGAAAAGTATGCAGAATGGGTTTGCTCCCAGGTTTGAAATATATACGACATACATGCAATAAGTGCAATTGATAAAAACAGAAAAAATGCACCCCAGGCCCATTTATTACCCGGAAAGGTATGTTCAATAAACCAGTTTTTTGAAGCAGCATATATGCCCAGCGAAAATATGCCAATGTATACCGGAACTCTTGTTGGCTGAAATATTACAAAACCAGCCTTGCCCCAAAGCCAGTCTCTGACAAACAGGTTTATTACAGCAAAGAATACTGTCATGAAAATCATTGTAATAAATAGAGATTTAAATACAGAAGCGCTTTTATTATCTTTGGATGCATACTTTAAATTAAACTTTTCTTTTATTAAATCATATCCTGCATAAAAGGAATAGAACACAAGAAGAACCAGAACAAACCAGAGATGCCATGATGAATAATCCATGAAATGCTTTCGTGCAACTTCCATACTGGTAAAAAAGACAGGTGTAAAATCAACAGCTGTTTTCATCTGAATGAGCCAGGTGTGAAAAAAACCAGGAGCTGAGGGCACAACCCTCTTTATGCCAATATATGAAATCATGGGAGTAAGGAAAAGCGCAATTGCCACAAATGGAAGGCCGATTCTTCTGAACTTCGAAATTATAAAATCCCTGCGTGTTCTTTTCTTCAGCGAGAACCATGTAAAATAGCCTGCAATAAAATAAAGAAACGGCATCTGAAAACCATCAACAAAAAGCGCGAAGGTATCCAGTGCCACGCTTTTGGGCGTCTCCTGCACACTCCACCAGGAAATGATATTGGTATACGCGGCTGCTGAGTGCATCAATACAACAATCAATACCATGATCAAACGAAGCCTGTCCATGAAAACAATTCTGTTTCCAGATTGTACATCAGATGTGATATTCATACTTTTATTCCTTTTTCATTTTTTCCATATCTTTTTTTTACAGCCATGATTCCTGCCAGAGAAAATTCATAAATGTGTTCTGCAAGAGTTGGATGATACTTTCCCATACCCGGATGATCCGGGAACACAGCAGATATTACAGGCCATGCAAAGCTGTGATACATTATCTGTGCCCCAATGCTCAGGGTACAGTCCCGCACAACTCTTTCAGGCACAGAAGGCCCGAGAAGTTTTCTCATGATAACCATAAAGGCAAGAGTCTGCTTTTTAATATGCTTTTTAACAAGATCCTTCATCCAGGGTGAAGGTTGTGCCATCTCTGAATTGGAGATTGATGCAAAGGCCTGGGTAAATTCATTATCTGTGAATTCCATTTCACAGTAGGCTGATATAAAATCCTTAAGATGTTTTTCAGGGGGGATATCATCTGAATATTCTTTTTTCCGTCTTGTAAACTCAGAATACATAAACTCGAGAATAGTTCTGTACAGATTCTCTTTGCCTCCAAAATAATAATTGATGCTGTTAATATTGGCTGCGCCTGCGTGAGCGCAGATTTCCCTTACTGTTGTAGCGTAATAACCCTTATCAGCAAAAAGAAGCACTGCTGAACGGAAAATCTTATCCTGAGTTGTCTGTTCCCCTGTTACTTTATCTTCCATAAATCGTCCTTTAAATTTAATTAATACAAGCGTATTAAACCAATGTATTAAAATCAAGCATTTTATAAAAATTTAACTATCTTTTTTATGTAATTATCCCTGAGCTGTTATACAGAAAAAATTCGTCTGCGTCATTCCTGCGAAGGCAGGAATCTCATGGGAAAAGTTTCATGAACCTGCTGCATGAGATTCCGGCATTCCGTTTCACTCCAGCCGGAATGACAGTGAAATAATCATTCCTGTAATCGTATGTTGAATTGAATGAAAATAATTATCATGCTGAACGGAGCCGAAGCATGAGCACTTCGTCTATGCTCAGTGTAAACTTAGCCGAAGCATCAGAGGTATTGATTCACTCACATGGAATGTGCTATATCAAATCATGCCTTCTGGCTGCGCTGCTCAGAGCAATGAAAATTCCTGCAGGATTCTGTTATCAGCGCCTCACTCTTGGAGACACACCTAAATCAGGTTACTGCATTCATGCGCTTAACGCAGTATTCCTGTCAGAAACCGGCGCATGGATAAGACTTGATGCTAGGGGAAACAAGGAGGGTATCAATGCTCAATTTTCTCTTGAGGCTGAGCAGCTGGCTTTTCCTGAAAGAGAAGAGTATGATGAGAGGGATTATCCCACAATTTATATTAATCCTTTAAAGATCACAATGGATACTTTGCAGAACAATGACAATCTGCTGGAGATGTATATGCATCATCTGCCTGAGGAAATTTAAGCGAAGAGAAAAATCAGGAATACATAGAACCTGCCCTTATAATAGATTTCAGAAGATCAGTTCTCAAATGAATCAGCCACCTTTTTCAGCCATTCTGTTATTTCAATATGCTGCGGGCAAAACTCTTCACAGGCTTTACATTCAATACAGTCAGATGCCTTTCCGCGAGTTTTAATATAGTTATTATAATAAACATTCAAAACAATATATCCTCTTGGAGTGGATTGCTTCTTTGTATTATATAATGAAAAATATTCAGGTATTGCAATATCCTGAGGGCAGATGTCCACACAGTACTGACATGCAGTACATGGAATTTCAATTGCCTCATTTATAATAGTAACAACCTTTTCAATTACAGAATAATCCCCCTGATTGAGTGGCTTGAATTCATCCATAAAGCTCATGTTATCTTCAAGCTGTTTTAAATTTGACATGCCGCTTAACACCATCATTACCCCGTCGAGACTTACTGCATAACGGATTGCCCATGACGTAACTGACATGTCTTTATTGTGTTCCCTGAAAAGCTGAACCGCCTTTTCAGGCAAATTTGCAAGAATGCCGCCTTTCACAGGTTCCATAACAATAACAGGCTTTTTGTGTTTTCTTGCCACATCATAACACCTGCCTGACTGAATACTGCTGCTGTTCCAGTCCAGGTAATTTATCTGCAGCTGAACGAAATCAACTTCAGGATGCTCTGTAAGAATTTTATCAAGAAGGTCTGCATTATCATGATAGGAGAAACCGATCTCTTTTACTTTTCCCTTTGATTTCATTTCAGAAATAAAACCAAAGCTGTTAAACTTTTCTGCAGTCTCATAATTCACTTCACCAAGGTTATGAAGCAGGTAATAATCAAAGTATTCAAGCCCGCATTTTTCAAGCTGTTCACTAAAGATTCTTTCCTGGTCTCCTTCTTTCTGAAGAATCATTGTGGGCAGTTTTGTTGCAACCCTGAAACTATCCCTTTTATGCCTTTTTACCAGAACTTCTCTTAATGCTGTTTCACTTTTACTCATATGATACATATAGGCTGTATCAAAATAATTGAACCCTCTTCCCAGGTAAGAGTCTACCATCCTGGTAAGCTCATCCATATCAATGCTTGATTGATCATCCTGAGATTTCAAAGGCAAGCGCATAAAACCAAAACCCAGTTTTTTCATAATTCACATCTCTTTTTAACTTGGAAAATTTTGCTACCAGCATACTCATGCATTGCAGATATTCCTGCAACAGCTGTTTTTGAAAGCATACCCTTTTTCAAATTTTATTTCAAAAATTTTATTTTGGGTATCTGCCACAGCAACAAGCATTTATTTGACTCTCTGTTAATTACATTCCTGCACAAGCCTGTTTTTCTTGACACAGCGCAATACGGGTTTAAGATTTCTTCATCTTAAACCCGGAGGTTAATAATGACACAGAATATCCCTGACAGAGATTCTGCCATGGCCCTGCTTAAAAAATACAATAAAACCGACAGAATGATAAAACATGCCCTGTCAGTTGAAGCTGTAATGCGCCACTTTTCAAAGAGGTTTAATGGGGATGAAGAGAAGTGGGGAATAATCGGACTTGTTCATGATCTCGATTACGAGATGTATCCAGAAGAACACTGCACAAAGACAAGAGAAATACTTGAAGAAAATAACTGGCCTGAAGAATACATAAGAGCTGTTGTGAGTCACGGATGGGGAATCTGCAGTGATGTTGAACCTCTGTCGGATCTTGAAAAGGTGCTCTATGCTGGTGATGAACTCTCAGGCCTTGTTTCTGCAACTGCACTTGTTCGGCCATCAAAAAGTATAATGGACCTCACTGCAAAATCAGTAAAGAAAAAGTGGAAGGACAAGAGTTTCTCTGCAGGTGTGGACAGAAGCATAATTGAAAAGGGAGCAGAAATGCTCAATATTGAAATAACAGAACTGATAACTGAAACAATAAAAGGAATGCAGAAGGTTGCGCGAGATATAGGCCTTGAGGGCATTACTGAGCAGGCTTGACCAGAAATTTTAAAGCATTGTACACCTGCAGGGAAGGCTTGCGATTAATGCCGGAACAGGGTTGCCTGCCCCCTCCCGGCCTACCGGCCAGTAAAGAACAGGACGTTCTGCATGCAACCGAAAGAGACCTCTCCCCGGCTCTGCCGCGCCCTCTCCAATGTGGCGAGGGCTTCTTGTGAAGGAACTGGTTGCCTGTTTATTTCTGTATTTAATATTAAATCTCTCTTCAGTTTAGTCCTTCTTCTAAAAAAGGACAACAGACCAAAGGTCTCTCTTATTATTTCCTGATAATTACTTAAAATTTGTTCTGCAACTAAAAATCAGTTGTTAAGATTCAAATTATTTATTACTTTAGTCATTATTATGACTAAGCATGAAAAGATATTAAAAAAATTATTATCCGGATCAAAAGATTTCAGTTATGATGAATTAAAAACAATTCTGAATGGATTTGGATATAAAGAATTGACCCTGGGAAAAACATCCGGCTCAAGAGTTGCTTTTTTTAATAAAGGTACAGAACATGTCATCAGATTACATAAACCACATCCAAAAAATATTCTGAAAAGATATCAATTGGATTATATTGTAGAAGAATTAATAAATGCGGGGGTAATACAATGAACGATGTAATCAAACATAAAGATTTTATAGGCTCTGTCCATTTCGCTTCAGAAGACAACATTTTTTATGGTAAAATTGAAGGGATTAATGATCTGGTAACATTTGAAGGAACAAGTGTTAAAGAAATTAAAGAAGCCTTTATTAAAGCTGCAGACGATTACATTGAGATATGCAAGGCTACAGGAAAGAAAATCTTTAAGTCATATAAGGGCAGTTTCAATATAAGAATATCCCCTGAACTGCACAGAAAAGCTGTAAATGAATCAATAATTAAAGGGATTTCATTAAATCAATTTGTTCAAAAAGCCATTGAAGATGAACTTGCCAATAGTAATTAAACCCTGTTTAATAATTCCGATGTCTGTGTCAGTCAAAATGTCTTCATTTTGCCGCTTTTCATTAATTTAAAATGCATTTAAGTACAAGTAGCACATCATTCGATTTCAGGAGATTAATATGAACATCTATTTATATGTATTAGACACATTAGCAGATTGGGAAGTTGCCTGCATCACGGCCGAGTTAAACAGCGGCAGGTATCTGGACAGGAGCAAAGAGAAACCCCTTTTTATTAAAATTGCCGATTCATTAGACCCTGTTACAACAATGGGAGGAATCACTCTTGTACCTGAGAAGAGTATTGATGAAGTTGAATTCAGCAAAGGGGATTTACTCATTTTACCCGGAGCAGACACATGGATGAGTGATAATAGTCCGGCAATTGTTAACAGGCTGGAAGAGCTGATTAAAAAGAAAGTTACTGTTGCAGCAATTTGCGGAGCAACAACAGCACTGGCTCAAAAAGGACTGTTGAACAACCGGAAACATACGAGTAATGATAAAGAGGTCTTAAAAATGTTTTGCCCGAATTATTCGGGAAGCAAATTTCACACAAATGAGCCTGCAGTTACTGATGATAACCTGATAACAGCAAGCGGACTTGCTCCCCTGGAATTCTCACATGAGGTTTTTAAAAAGGCCGGAGTGATGAAAAAGAATACACTGGAAGCCTGGTACGGGTTATTTAAAACCAGAGACCCGAAATATTTCTCTATGCTGATGGAGTCACTTGAATAAGGGCTGTTTGATCTTTCACTATGCCTGGAGCGTGTTCTCTTTCTCGCTCCGGGCTTAAATCTAAACTATTCTTGTCCAGGTTTTTCCGTCAAAAGACATGACATCCTTTCTTCCGATTGACCACATCATTTCATCAATTGCACTGAGATGATAGGTTGTTTCAGGAATATCATTTCCAAAGTTTACTGAACAGAGCCGGTCTCCATCAAGACTGTAAAGGCCGTGCATTGTTGACACATAGAGCTGATCCTTGAACCATTCAAAATCCCAGATATCGTCCTTCATCTCTTTGCTCGTTAAAAGCTTCCATTTACCTTTTCTTCCCCGAATCAGAGTTCCCTTATATCCTCCAATATAAACTGTGCCATCCGGAACGCACTTTACACTTGTGAGATTTTCATTTGTAAGAGGATCTGCTTCTGACCACCTGCTGCCATCAAAATGCGCGATTCTTCCCTTGCTGCCGACAGCATAAAGATCTGAAATTCCTGAGCCGTGAATTGCCCGGCCATTAAAATCTGTCGACAGGCCCTCGTCAATGCGTGTCCAGTCAGAAAGATCATCAAGCCTGTAAACCATTCCCTCCAGGCCAACGGCATGTGCCCTTCCCCCTATTTCCGATACAGACCGGATATCCCCATACCTCGGTTCGGTTGGTTCGGGGTGGCTGCTTGTGAAGATATTGCCGCTTATCACTCCCGTCCTGGTCTGAACTGAATAACCACCCGAGCCTCCTGTTATTACACGCCCCAACTCAGGTTCCTGTATGATACAGCATGAATCTGCATCAAAGTTCGCCTCGCCTTTTATAAATTCTCCCCTGTCCCAGGAGTATACTATTGTATGGGGAATCTCAGCCTTTTCCTTTTCAGGATCAGATGCCAGAAGAAACGCAAGATCCGGAAGTCTGACAACACCTGTTCTTATCATTAAGCCCTTGAGAGGATTTTTTTTCATGATTTATAATATCCTTTTTTGTGTAAGACCATCTGTGGTTAATTCTGAAAAGGCAACAATAAGATGCCGGCTTTGTAAAGCAGGTAATTATTTTTAAATGCATTGCAGAAAATTGAAAAACTCAGATTCAGTAATTACCTGCTCCGTGACCTGAAATGGTTCAAAGCAGGATAAGCGAGCAAGGGAAAAGAGAGAATATTTAACTGTTATACCAATCTGAATCCTGCTCTTAGTTTTATCTAAAAATTTCTTATACAGATTACATCTACTTCCTGATTTTTCTCTGCCCCAAACTGATAGCCTGATTGAAATGCCTGATACCATGCCCTATTATAATCTTTTTCTGAAGAACTCCAAAAAATAACATTATTTACACCTAAATGTTTTTTGTTTTTATAAATTTCGTTCAATTCTTCTTTAGAAGGTAGATACCAGTCACTTTTTCCTCCTCCTCTATAGGCTTTACAAGCCATTGCAGCATATACCCCTTTTCGATTCTGTTTAATTATTAAATCTGTATTTGTTTTACCGGAACCTATTTTACTTGATAATGGTTTATTACGATTAACTAAGCTATTCTTAACCTGACTCCATTTATATTTCCCCAAGGAAAGGAATGAAGCTTCAAGACCATGTTTCCCATCCGCTGTTACATAAAAAACAATACTTCTTTTACCATTTGTCTCAAAACTACAGGCAGGACCAAAGTCACCAATCTTATAAATCTTCCTAGAATCTGCACGATTATTTGATGTATTTTTAACTGAAGCAATATTTTTTGTGGTGACAACACATGAAGTAAAGCCTGTAATCATTATTAAAAGCAGCAATCGAAACAGAATTATTTTATTCATAAATTTCATTTTCAAGACCTCATTTTTTTATATATCATATAACTTAAGCAATGATTATTATCAAGTTATTTTTTTAAACTATCCTGGATTGAAAAATTAAATGCATTCGTCAAATTTGATTGAGATAAAAAATGTTTTCACTGAAATTTCAAACTGGAAGTTTTACAAAAAAACTGTGAGACCAAAATTGAGATAATCTTGAAAACTTTCATCTTTTGATATTATTGTAAAATTATTCTGAACAGCCTGCCATATCAATAACCTGCCAAAAGGGTCTTTATGAGAAAGTTTTGGTAATTTATAAAAAGAAGAAACATCGTATTCATTCAGGTTTAAAATCTCAAATCCGGATTTTTTTGCTAAATCCGGTAACTCGCCAGGAGTTACATTCTGTAAATCTAATTTTCCAGGATTGTATTTTAAAGATATTTCCCACAGAGTGACAATACTTAAATAAATATCATTTTTTGCATCTGATAATAAATCAAAAGAACTGGATGACAGTTTATCCGGAGAGAAAAGGGACCATAGAAAAGTATGAGTATCCAGTAAATATTTCATTAAGTGAATAAATCTTCATCTGAAATTTTAAAGTCATCTTTAATTTCAAAAATTGCTTTATCTTTTAACAGACCAAGTTTTCTTTTATTTTTTTTTTAGTATTTGTTCGCCGGAACAATAACTGCAACTAATTCATGTTTTTTCCCAAAAGAAATTCCAATTTCTTCACCATCCCGAACATTTTCTATCACTTCAGAAAAATGTTTTTTTAATTCCCCAACCGCTAATGTTTTCATAAAATGGATATAATGAGGAGTAGACAAGTTGTCAAGAAAATAAGGAAGCTTTTATTGAAGCTATTCAAACCACTCTTATACTCATAATACATATAGGAATTTAATGCCTGTTTCAACTCCCGATTTTACGGTAAATTTGAATCATGATCCAGAGACCAGGGCACAAAGATTACAACTTATGCAATTACATATTATTTATCTACCTGTAATAGATACTCAAAACTTTTTTTCCAAATTTTAAAAATTCCTTTCTGACAATTCAGAATATCATTTATAACCTTCGACTTTACCTTAAGGTTCATGCTAATAAGAATTTTCAACACAGCATAGATCAGTCAGTATTTATTTTCACTATACTAATCTTTTTTTCCTTCCCTTTTACTTCAATTGGTCTGCGCGTTACATGACTCCACTTTTTCCTGGCAAGTTTGAAGAGTTCACGACTCGAAATTATCTCTCCAGCCTTTGCAGATGAGCAAAGACGAGAGGCAAGATTAACAGCATCACCAATACAGGCAAAATCCATTCTGAACTGAGAACCAATATTGCCAACAACCACGTCGCCCCCATGAACACCTATACCCACTTCAAAAACAGGAAGCCCGTTTTTAACTCGCTCCCTATTACTCTTTTTAATATTTTTTTGGATGGAAACAGCTGTTGCAATAGCACGATCCGCACGATCTGGCCCTGCAAAATGGGCCATTATTTCATCGCCAACATAATCATCAATATCTCCATCATTTGACTTAACAATATTAGACTGCAACTCGAGGTAATGATTCAATACTTCTACAACTGTTTCAGGATCATTCTGTTCTGAAAAAGAAGTGAACCCCCTCACATCAGCAAAAAGAAATGCAAGGTTTTCACGATTCGTTATACCAAGATCCGGAGATAACATCTGTCCTTTGCTCTCACTTATCATATTGTGAGTTGAGTTAGATACATATTTTTCAAGATGATACTTCACAGTCAGTTCATCCAGCATAAAATTTGTAATATCACCAAGTCTGCCTATTTCATCATTTGTCTTTATATCTATTCTGCTCTGGATATCTCCATTACTTACAGCAATAGCCCAGCGCTCAAGTTTTTTGAGGTTTTGAATCATCAAAGTAAGAATTATAAAAAATATAAAAATACTGATAACTATCATAATCCCGGCAAAACCCATAACATCCCGAATATTTTTTGATGTTGCACTGTTAATTGCATCCACATCAAACACAAGAGCAATGGCCCCAAGCCTGCGAATATCGTCAACCTGTTCAGCCATATTGTTTATACGTTTTTCAATAAGATCCTCTATCTCTTTGGCTTTTTTGGCATTATCATTGATATACGCCTGCGTCTTTGCTTTCTTAAGTGTAAAAAGCCATCCGTCATTCCAGAGCCATTTCTGGTTTTGTGGTATATATTTTTGACGATACTTCATAATATCCCTGAAAAGATACTGAAAAAGAAAATCAATATCATTAGCCTGGCTGATTTCAGAAGTAAGGGTATTATCTGAATGAGCCTCAGGCTTAAAATCTTCAGGAAGAATTGAAGCATATCGCCTGTAAAGATAATAGTCTATCTGTTTCTTACGTTTTCTGCTGCTACCCTTGTATTCCTTATAAAAACGCTTGTAGTCTTTTATAAGTTTAAAAACATTGCCTGAATTCAAAAACAGGGGCTGAGTAATGGCACGAAAATGACTTGTATTCATATCTCCTGTTTTTTTATTTTTCCAGTTACAGGTATAATCATAAGATATGAGTTCTTCTTTATCCTTCTGAAGCGCTTCTTTAATATAGGGAAAAATTTTCTGCCTCTTGTAGTCACGACCATAGGTACTATACTTCACACGCCCTTTTTCATCTGTGAGTACAATCTTTGCAATATCATCATTATAATTTTTAAAATTTGTACACTCACGCTTTATGGTTTTATACTTGATACGCAATTCTTCTTTGCTTGTATCAATCGTTTTATCAAGATAATACTCTGCAGGTCCTCCAAGTATTCGTGTTAAAGTAAGAGCCTTATTATACTTCTCTTTTTCAAGTGATTCTTTCTGATTGAAATACATGATAAGACTGGTAGTGGAAATTATGGCAATTACAACCAGGGCAAGGAGTCCCAGAAATCGTATGCGAATACCAAAGTACACTTCACGGATATTTGCCCTGTGTTCAAGGTATTTGTTCTGTCTAAAAATGACTCTGACAATTTTCCGCAGCAGGCTAACATTTTCTGAATTCATCACATACCTCATTATTATATATTAATTCTTACGTACTCTCTTGACTGCCCTGTAAAAAATGAAAATCAGTCAGATTACAACTGCTGTAACAGAAGGTCAAATATAATTCAATACAAATTGCCGGGTTCATTCACACAAAACGTGTAAATGTTTTAATAAAAATAGACTAACATAAAATAAGCGACAATCCACTGCTCATTTTTTAAATGAGATAATTTTATTTTTTTTTCTTCAGCCTCACAGGATCATCCATATTCTTATGCAGCACCAAAAAACTGAAATCATTACTTCATCAATGAAAAAAATCACAAGGCTGCTGGCTTAATTCAATATAACAGGGAAACCTGTGCTGATAACCTGACACAAACTGCATGCAAAAAACATTCCGGAATAAGAAATTTGAATAAAGAAACACAATCACAGCAAAGATTTTTATTCATAATTAGTTTTAAAAAAAACGGATAAAAGTACCTGAAAAAGGATGAATTAAACATTTCCCTGACAAGGCCTGAGAAAA
>CAZEJW010000015.1:0-45775 GCA_964512685.1 uncultured Leptospirales bacterium
TCAGATGCAATAGGAATAGGAGTATTCACAATAATAGGAATGGAAAAAGCAATGCACTTCAACCTGTCGCCCGTATTTATAATTTTCATGGGTGTCATCACAGCAGTACTCGGAGGCATGCTGCGGGATCTGTTCTGCAATGAAATCCCCCTGATTCTCAGGAAAGAGATCTATGCAACCTCATGCATTGCAGGCGGCATATTCTTCTTTATACTAAGATCATTCGGCCTGCACGAGAATATAGTGGTATCTGTGACAATAGTTTTCATAATTGCAGTAAGGCTCCTCTCCCTCAGGCTCACACTTTCACTGCCGCAGCTTTCACTGAAAAAAGAAAGATAAGGGCGTCTGCCTTCGCACTTAACTGCAATAAATCCAGGCAGCTGCAAAACATGTCTTAAAAAGAATCATCAGATTAAATACTCAGGCACCGGGCTCTCGGCTTAAACTCCTCAGCCCGGCAATTCTGTGAAACATAAATATTCCCGATCAATAAAATTCATTACTGACAAAACTCAATGTGCAGTTGCCGGGCTTCCGGGGTAACGCCTCCATCCCTGACGCGTTGTGTGGGGCACTCACACAGGAGATGCCCCTACACCCACACCGGGATCGGGGCACTCACGCAGGAGATGCCCCTACACCCTGCCAATATCGGGGCACTCACGAGATGCCCCTACAACCCGGCCAATATCGGGTTCTACCCGGTAAATGTCATATCCTCACCTGTTGTTATCGCCTCTGCCCTTATGTTTTAACAGCGTGATCTGCCTAAGTTTAATGGACTAACAGGTATGGAAGTCTGCGTAATCGCAGCAATCAGGAGGAGTATCCGCGATCAGCCCCTCAGAATTACATGTTCTGAATTTAGCCTGAGCCACGCAGTAGGGCTTCCCGATCTCTTCCAAATTCAATGACTATTCACTGATCACTACAATCAATTCAATATTCCGGGGATTTTAAGTTATGCTGCATTCATTAACTCTCCTTATTAAATTCATTATCTCTCTCTTTAATATTCAATGGACTGCTTTACTGTTGATACAGTACTTAATCAGCGGTATTATGTATTTTTCATCATATCACATAAAACCAGAAAAATAGTTCAGTATGCAATATCGCCTCTACGGGTTACTTCTGAGTGTTCTTCAATGCATTCTTGCGAAACTGACCTGGAGATGTTCCTGTCATGCGTGAGAATACTGTAATAAAGGTTGTATTTGAATTGAATCCCGCTCCCATTCCGGCAGACAACACAGATCTTTCTGGATTGTCAAGAAGCAGTCTCTTGGCTTCTTCAACCCTGTATTCATTCACAAAGGTATTAAAATTTTTCCCCAGTTTCTCGTTTAGTATCTGAGATAACTGATGCGGTTTTATTCCTGTTTCATCCGAGAGTTCTTTTAAAGAGAGTTCTTCATCAGTATAGACCTTTTCCTCATTCATAAGCATGTGAAGTTTTATGACCACTGCCTCCACATCCAGCCCCATTATCCTTGATTTCTCGTAATGCATTTTTTTCGTAACCATTGCAAGAAGTCGGGTATACTGGGGATTCCTCTGTGTTGCAACATAGACCCCGCACATTGAAAAATTTGCAAAAATTACAGCTGCCCTTACAAGCTGGAAGGAGAACAGATCTCCGGCAAATGCAAGAAGATTAGCGATGGTTATCGAAAGCGCAAAAAGGAAACCGATTCGTGCGGCAACAGCTTCAGTCTGATTAGACGTTCGCTTTCTCATATAAAAATATCTCATAAAATTTGGAAACATGGTGATAATGAGATAAAGTTTCGGGAGAGGAAAAAGCATAAAGAGCACCCTGTCATATGTACCGGCAGAATGGAATCCCCCTGAAAGAACCGGCCCTCTGAAAAGCTGACGGCTGTCAGCACCCGGAAAATCAAAAAAAACAGGCGCAAGTATTATCAGCATCGAAACTAACGCCGGTATAAAAAGTACAACATAGGATTTTTTAAAATAAAACCTGTCGGATATAATCCACCTGTATCGCAGAACAATAAGCGGAGGAACAACAAAAGTAGCCGGGATAATCGATACAATCAGGTAATAGATAATCTGGCTTCCAGAATCGAAAAAACATGAATAAAGGCTTATCTGAAGCAGCCAGAAAGAAAGGCCAATAAAGGAAAAAATGAATATATAATCCATCAGCTCCTTTTCCGGCCTTGCTGCCTGTCCGATAGCGATTACAAGTGCAAAAAGAGCGCCGAAAAAAACAAGATAATTTACAAAGAAATCCATAGCACTTCCCGGTTATTAAATTTACTGAACCACTATTATCAAACCATTCTGTATGTAAATATCTTTAATTAAGCAGATTCCATTTATCGATTTTAATTTCCACCGCGGTATTAGTGCAGAATACGTACAGGCTCATCAATTTTATTTCAGACTTATGATCTGAAATTTCAAACTTATGATTCTGAAAGACGGCAAAGCCGGTTTTAGTTATTTTTCTGTCATAATCCGGACAAGTCAATTTCACATTACAGATTCAAGGAGGATCCATGAACGTTAAACTGGATTCAAAGAAAGAAACAATTATAAACTACACAGATGAATACAAAAGAAAACTCGCGACTCCTGAGGAGGCTGCAAAGGTTGTAAAATCAGGTGATGGAATCCTTTACGGGCCATTTGCGGTTTTCCCTGTTGAATTCGACACTGCTCTTGCACAGAGAAAGGATGAAGTCAGGGCAGTAAAGATTACAAGCGGTGGCGGGATTGTACCTGTTCAGCAGACAGCCCAGCTTGACCCTGAACAGAAGAGTTTCATATGCCAGACAATGTATTACTCAGCAATTGACAGAATGCTTGCTGCACATAAAATGATGGCACATGTTCCAGGCCATCTCATTCAGGCTGCTCAGTGTACAAGAGATCTTACGATGACAGGAACCGGTGGTATCTTTGTTCAGCAGGTTAGTCCAATGGACAGGCACGGGTTCTTCTCATTTGGAGTTGGAAATATCTACAGCTACGAAGGAGTCAGAAAGGCAAAACATGTAATTCTGGAAGTGAATCCAAATATGCCAAGGGTTACTGGAACAGAAGCTGTTATTCATATTTCTGAAGTTGACCGCATAATTGAAAGCAATAATCCGGTTTTTGAACTCCCTGCTCCTGCAGAACCCAGGGAGAGTGAAAGGAAGATAGCAGAATTTCTCATGAAGGAGATTCCAGACAGGGCTTGCATTCAGCTTGGCATTGGTGGAATGCCAAACCTTCTTGGCAATATGATTGCAGACTCAGATCTGAAGGATCTTGGAATTCACACAGAACTCTTTGTGGATTCAATGGTAAACATGATTGAGTCAGGTAGAGTTACAAACAGGTACAAGGGTTATGAAAGAGGAAAGACTCTTTTCTCTTTTGCGCTTGGAAACAGGAAAACTTATGATTTTCTGAATGACAATCCGAGTATTGCAAGCACGCCGGGAGAGATTGGAACCAACCCGAAAACAATCAGCCTGAATGATAATATGATGGCAATTAACAATGCTATTGAAATTGATCTTTTCAGCCAGGTCTGCTCAGAGAGTTCAGGATGGAAACAGATTTCAGGCACGGGCGGGCAGCTGAATTTTGTTGATGGCGCAGCAATATCAAAAGGCGGCAAAAGTTTCATATGCATTGAAAGTACATTTACTGACAGGGAAGGCAATGTGAAATCGAGGATTGTGCCAACTCTTAAGAACGGTAGCATTGTAACAACACCCAGAACAAGTGTAAATTACATTGCTACTGAATACGGATGTAAAAATTTCACAGGGAAAGCTACATGGCACAGGGCTGAGATGCTTATAGAACTGGCTCATCCTGACTTCAGGGATGAACTCATCAGGGAAGCTGAAAAAATGAATATCTGGAGACCACACAATAAAATCGCCTGATGTTTTACAGGAGCAATGTTTTTAATCTCATATTCACGAAGAAATTCAATACGGCCATAGACACTTTCACCTGTGGCCGTAGATTTTTTCATTCAGTCTTCTTTTTACTGGTAACTTCCTGGATGAACTCATCAAAATTTGCTCTGCTTGCTTTATCCATTATCTTGATTTCACATCCGGCCTTGATGATATTCCCTTCCATGAAAGTTATGTTTCTTACAATTGCACCGATTATGGCTTTCTTCTTTGTTGGCAGCATTGTTTCAAAGGATATCATGCCATCCTGCTTAAAATAACGCATTGCCCTTCTGTCTTTGAATACCATTCCTATTCCACTGCTTGAAATATCAGAAACAAGAAATTTATCCTTTTGTGAAACGGCAAATACATTATTCTTTATAAACAGTTCGTTTATGACAATTGCCATTCTTTTTACAACTTCCAGCTGACCGTCCGTGAGGGGCCTGCTGTTATTAACCTGAAGGTATCCATAGAGTATCATCTTCCTGTACATAATCGGAACTGTTGCCTCAGATATATACTGGTGAGTACGGGAAAGCTGAAGATCCTTTGAATAAATTTCATTGATATAATGATTGTATCCCTTACCTTCTTCATCAACAGGAGGAGTGTTGAGATCACGCATAAATATAACATCACCGCCAGTCTCGAAGTGTTTGAATCTTATCTCTGATTTTCCGCGGTTTATAAAATGTATTTTTATTCGGTCAAACTGCTTCTCCAGATCGAAACGGGCGATTTCTTCTATATTATCCACTTTTTTTTCTGACATTGTAAGGGCACGTTCAATCAAAAAATCAGACATGACATTTGTTATATACAGTACATTTGTGCCACCGCCTGCCCCAAGAGAATTACGGTCTTCCTTTCTTGACTCACTCAGTATCTGAAACTTCACCGGTATAAAAATAAATGTATCCTCATTGATTTCATACAACTTTAAACCTGCGTAAATTGTGTTTGCGTTGAGGCGGGTATATACCACTACATTTTCAGGCAGATTTTTGACCCTGTTGATTCTGAATGCAACGTGTTCATCACTGAAACCAAGATACTGAAGTTTTATACTTCCTCCTGAGGTTTTAAGGTATATGTCTCTTCCTGCAAAATATTTATCAAAGATATATTTAAACTGGTCTTTGTCTGTTATGGTTTTGATAAGGTCTGCCATACTTCCTTCCCTGAAGGCAAATCTACTTGTTCAGAACCGGTTATATAATCGATTCTGATGCAGGTGGAATACCTGTTGTTTATTTTCAATTTTGCTCATCCTTTTCTTTCTGCAGGATAAGTTGTCTTCTGTATTCTGGATTAACAGATTTTATTCCTCTGTAATAAAACTCAGGAATAAACACTGATCTATATTATATTCAGATTGCCTTTTTTTTCAATAATAGATTAATCCGAAAGGTGTATTAATTTTCAGTATTTATTCCTGGTTAAATCTTCAATATTACTGATTCTGTTTCTCGCCTTCAATCCTTCCATCAAGCAGTGAGATCGTCCTTTCTGTCATTGCAGCAACTTCATTGTCATGAGTGACTATAACGATAGTGGTATTGAATTCTCTGCCGAAATCGAAAAGAATATCAGTAAGAATTGCAGTATTGGCAGAATCGAGACTGCCTGTGGGTTCATCAGCAAGGATGAGATCCGGCATTCCAACAATTGCTCTCGCAACAGCAATTCTCTGACACTCTCCGCCCGAGAGTTCTCCTGGTTTATGATTGATTCTGTCCCCGAGCCTGAATCTTGATATAAGATCCAATGCCTTCTTTTTCGCAGTGGAGCGGTTTTCTCTTCCAATGAGAAGCGGAATCATCACATTCTCGAGAGCTGTAAATTCAGGAAGTAAATTGTGAAGCTGAAAGATAAAGCCAATATGCCGGTTTCTGAAACCCGACAGATCATCCACTGAGAAATCCGAAACATCTCTTCCTAACAGTTTCAGTTCTCCCTTCTGAAAAGTATCAAGACAGCCTATAAGATTGAGCAATGTCGATTTACCTGCACCGGATGGCCCCATTATTGATACTACTTCACCTTTATTTATTGTCAGAGATACATCGTCCAGCACAACAAGAGAATTATGCCCGGCACCATATATCTTGGTTACTCCATCAGCCTGTATAACTGCTTCATTCATATCTAACTGCTCCTTATTCATAACGAATAGTCTCAACCGGTCTCATTCTCGAAGCGCTCCATGCAGGGAAAACAGCGGCAATAGTAGAGAGAAATATGGCAAAAACCGCAATGAAAACTACAAACTCAGGCTGTACTTCCGTTGGTATTGAATCAATATAATATACATGCGTTGGAACAAGAACAATTTCCCTGAAATCTCCAAGACTGAAAAGCGCATAAAACCAGTTCATGAATTCATTGATGGTTGTTTCAACCCATCGAATAATTGCCTCAAGATTGAGAGAAGCCGCCAGTCCAAGAACTGTTCCAAGAAGTGAACCAACCACGCCTATCAGGAAGCCTTCAAGAACAAAGATAATCATAATAGAATTTGGCCTGGCTCCCATTGATTTCAGTATACCGATTGCCTTCCTTTTTTCCATGACAACCATTACAAGTGTTCCCATTATGGTGAATCCGGCAGACACAATAACAAGAAAGAGTATAATTGTCATTATGAGTTTCTCAAGTCTGAGAGCATAAAAAAGATTCCTGTTTTTCTGTTCTGCTGTCATTGTAGAAAAATTGAATCCAATTCCAGCCTGTATCCTGGAACTCACTATATCCATGTCATACAGATCATTTACTTTTACTCCTATCCCCCATGCAACATTTCCCATATGAAACAATCTCTGTGAAGCCGGAAGAGACATGAAGACCAGCCTTGTGTCAAATTCATAATAACCAGACTTAAAGAAACCAAGCACCTTGAATTTTCCCAGACCTGGCTCTACTCCTTCAGTAGCATTCAGCCTTCCCTTCGGTACAATCAGCTCTATCCAGTTGCCAAGCTTGACATTATAGTTGGATGCCATTTCCTCGCCAATATAAATTCCGGGAACTCCCCTTGCGCCCTTGATTGACCTTGAAACGAATTTCGAGAGTTCTGGAGGAAGAGTGCCTTTCTTTCCCATTCCACGAATCATTACATAAGAGATATTCGATCTGTAACGTATCAATCCCTGGCCCTGAAGAAATGGTTCAGCGCTCTTTACACCCTTTATTTTTATTATCTTCTCTGTAAGTTCATTATAATTTCTTATTCCTTCACCAGTGCTTTCGGAAAACACACTCGATACAGTGATATGAGAATCCACGTCCAGAATTTTATCCTTAATCTGGGCCTGAAATCCATTCATTACTGACAGCACCACTGTGAGAATAAAAACACCAATGAATACAATGAAGATTGAAAGTAATGTATTAAAGGAAATAAATCCCTGCGCTTTCTTGGATTTGAGATACCTGAGGCCAATAAAAAATTCATACAGTTTCATTTAGTCTTTCCCTTTTTTCAAAACAGCAGTATTGATCATTCAACATTCAGCCTGGTCATGGTTCTGTTCGACATGATCCAGCCTTTTTTTTTGTTTTTACCTTCGATGAATTTCACAAAAAGAACATCCCCGATTATTCTCTGAATAGTCTTATTCGTTCTTCTGTCAATCTGATTACATTCAAAACGAACAAGCCTGTGATTATAGGCCATATCATCCGGATCTTTTTTTAGATCTTCAGCATCATAATCGTCCATGCCGGTAACATTCATGTCTCCGAAATAATGGGTTCTGAACATCTCTCTGAAGACAGGGATACTCACCGGGTTTGCTTCACAGGAAGAATAAGACCTGTAATCAAGCTGTTTTGTTGAAACAGACCATTTCTTCAAAACATAATCCGGAGTGGTAAATTTTTCTTCTTCCTTACACGAAGAGAAACAGGCACAGATAAACAAAACACTTATTATAAAAATTTTTTTCATTTCATTCTCCTCTGGAGGTATATTAAGACCTGGAAGCAGGGAATACTGAATGAGTCATATTTATACCGGCAAAAAGCCGGGTAAATTGTCCATCGCATAGATATGGCCACTGCCGTAAAATCAGAATTTTTCCCCTCCCTGAATAAGGAAGCTGATTCGGATAAAACAGCTAACAGGTAAATAATATTTTATGTCAAGGATTTGTACTCTCAGGGTCAGATTAATCCAAACTCTTTTTCTCCAAAAACCTCTGCAGAAAATTTCTGAATACGTGTCCCGGGTTTTCTCCAGGCGTCAGGCGGCAGGCCTGCCTTGAAACAGGTATGTGCCAGAAACTCTTCTCTCTCCCATCCCTGTTCTGAGGCCACCTGAGGAAGCAATAGTCCCTGATATCCATCACGGGAAATAACGAGTCCGTCTCTTCCTGTAACAATTTCAGAAACATCTGTAACATCCTCAAGAGGAGAGAGAACAGATATTTCAATATCTATTTTTACGAATTCATCATTTTTCAGAGAACTGAACCTGGGATCCCTGAAAGCTGCAGACCTTGCCATTTCAGGTACCGCCTTCTCAAGTTCATTATAGCCGACAATATACCCGATACATCCCCTGAGGTTTCCTGATTTATGAAGCGTTACAAAAACACCGCACTTTTGGCTGAATATTTCATCTGAAAGATCCTGCTCCGGAATACTGTGATCAATTTTTAGAGTGTCTGCAATGGTTCTTCTTGCCAGCAGGAGGAGAGTTTTTTTCTGTTGATCTGTAAGCTTCATGGCATTCTCCCGATAATTACAAAATTTTCAAACAAACAAAAGCTAACTCCCGGGAAAGAGAGCAGCAGTCATTATTATTCGATATTTCAGCAAAACTCCTGATTTTTAGAGTCACCTGTAATATTGATAATAAAACTCCTTAATAAAAAATCAAGAAATTAAAGCAAGGCATATACTTTTAAAAATTCTGTTTAATTCCATATTTAATTGGTCTGTTGCTATTGCGTTATAATACTTTTTTTCTTGTAATTAAAACATCAGTATTTAGATTCTGCTCATATAAAATATGGACTTAAACAATATCATGAACATTCAATACTGGAATAAAACCAAGTCACTTTACGCTAATATAGGTAAACTCATAACATCATCTCTGAAAAATGATGAAATATTCGAAGGAATAATGAATGAGATCAACACATTCTTTGGCCCTGAGAACTGGAGTCTTTTGAGACTCGATCCAAATTCCAACCGACTCTTTTTTTCACTCATGAATAATTTTAATGAAGAAGATTACAATGATATATCACTCAAAGCAGGAGAAGGGATTGCAGGTGTGGTAGCTGCAACCGGTGAATCCATATTTGTTCCCGATACATCGCAGGATCCAAGATTCTCTGACAGAATTGATAAACTTCTTGGTTTCAAAACCAAATCAATTATCGCGGTTCCACTTCTCTTCAGGGAAACTGTTTACGGAGTAATTGAAATTGTAAACAAAAAGAATGGCGAGCTCTACAATGAGGATGAACACCTCATACTTAAAACAATTGCCGATTTCTCTGCTATTGCCTTTTGTAATTCACAACTCCATGATCAGGTGATTTATCAGAGCATGAGAGATCCGCTAACAGGACTCTTCAATCACGCCAAGCTGTCTGTTGTTATTGAAGAAATGGAAAACCTTGCAATTCCAAGAAGAAGAAGCCGGGATGAAATATCAGATATACAGGTTGCCTTTATTGACCTCGATAACTTTAAAGAAATAAATGATAAATACGGTCACCGGGAAGGTGACAGGATTCTGAAGAAAACATCTGAAAATCTAAAAAAACTCATTAGAGAGGATGATCTCCTGTTCAGGGTGGGGGGGGATGAATTTCTTATAATAATCCAGCTTCCACCGGGAGAAGACAGAATTGCTGTTGAAAACAGGATACTGCAGGGGCTGTCAGATATGACATGCTGTTCTGAAGAATTTGGCTACAGTGCCGGTTTTTCATTTGGAATAAGCACCGGGCCATCGTATAAAATAAACGATCTTATACATGACGCGGACATTAACATGTACAGAGACAAAAACCGCGTATAAATAATCTTAAATACTGGTTGACATTGACTTTTTGCCCGGGTTTATATAGAGTTTCAAGACAGAGAATTCAGACCATTTTCAGGAAAGCAAAATGCAAAGACTCGAAACCCGGGCAATTATTATTGGCGGAGGCGCAACCGGAGCAAGTACGGCCAGAGATCTTTCCCTGAGGGGTATTGATACAGTTATCATCGAAAAAGGTGATATTGCATCCGGCACAACAGGCAGAAATCACGGACTACTGCATTCCGGAGCCCGTTATGCAGTAAAGGATCTTGACTCTGCAAGAGAATGCATAAGCGAAAATAAAATCCTTAAAAAAATTGCAAGACACTGCATCGAGGAAACAGGCGGTATATTTGCAACGCTCCCTGAAGATGACCCGTCCTATCACAACCTTCTCATGGATGCATGCGGTTTTGCCGGGATAAAAACCAGAGAGATAGGAGTTTCCGAGGCTATAAAGATTGAGCCCAGTCTATCTCCGTATACTCTCAAGGCAATAAAAGTACCGGACGGTACCATAGATCCATTTCGTCTCACTTCAGCCAACATTCTGGACGCTGTTGAAAACGGCGCACGAATATTTACTTATACATCTGTGACTTCCATAATCACAAAGGGAACAACTGCGTGTGGTGTCAGATGCCGCAACACGAAAGGACAAGAGTTCGAGATTTACGGGGATATCATCATAAATGCATCAGGTGTCTGGGGCCAGAACATATGCAGGCTTGCAGGTATTGAGCTGCCCATGTTTCCATCAAAAGGATCTATGCTCATAATTGATTACAGGGTAAACCGCATGGTTGTAAACAGATGCAGACCTCCGTCTGACGGAGACATAGTAGTTCCGGGCGATACGGTTTCTCTGCTTGGAACAACATCCAGAAAAATTGACTATTCCGAAATAGAGGATTACTCGGTTTCTGATGACGAAATAAACATTCTGCTCGAAGACAGTGAGAAACTGATACCCAATATAAAAAAAACAAGAGCGCTCAGGGCATACTGCGGGGTAAGACCTCTTGTTGCTGTTTCCGGAGAACAAAAAGGACGTGACATCAGCCGTGGAATCGTTCTCCTTGATCACCAGGAAAGGGACGGCCTCTCCGGTTTTATAACAATCGCCGGCGGGAAACTCATGACGTGCAGACTCATGGCGGAGAAAACAAGTGACCTGGCATGTAAGAAGCTTGGAGAACGGAAAAAATGTTCTACACATAAAAAAGCCCTTCCCGGCTCAGAAATAAAAATCAGAAGAAAAAAATATTACAGGGAGTTTACAGGAATACCTGAATCCATTGTAGGATCGACCCTTTACAGACATGGCAAGCGTGTTGAAAACATACTCAGAAAAGATAAAAAGAATTACAGAATTATCTGTGAATGTGAAATGGTAACTGAAGGCGAAATTGAATATGCGATTAAAAATCTCAATGTAAAAACAATAAACGACCTCAGAAGAAGAACGCGGATTGGAATGGGTCCCTGTCAGGGAGAACTTTGTGCATACAGAGCCGCCGGTCTGTTCTGTGAATATTCTGAAAACTGCAATGCAGACGACTCACTTGAACTTATGAGAGAATTCCTTGAAGAAAGATGGAAGGGCGTAAAACCGGTATTGTGGGGAGACGGGCTGAGAGAATCTGAATTTACCCTGTGGATATACGAAGGTCTTATGGGTCTTGGGAATTCAGGAAATCACGGCAGAAAAAAAGGAGGAGCCTCTTGAACTTTGACTGTATAATAATCGGAGGCGGCCTTTCAGGTCTTGTCTGCGGAATCAAATGCGCAAAAGAAGGACTGAGGACCTTAATAATCTCCGGAGGGATGAACTCTCTCCATTTTTCCTCCGGCTCTGTTGACGTTAGCGGATACGGGGCAAAGGGTGAAATAATAACAGAGCCCTTTGACTATATCAGAAGAAATTCCGAAAACAAAGATCATCCATATATAAAAACGGGATTATCAAACCTGGAGGAATCACTTTCTTTTTTCAAAAATGAAATGGAAACACAGGGCCTGCCTCTTTTTGCAAACGGCAAAAAAAATCATATAAGGGCAACCGGCCTTGGAATAATGAAACCAACCTATTTTTCCCAGACCGGAAGTTTTAATGAAAGAATACGTGCTGCATTTGAATCAGAAAAATCAATTGCGGTGCTCAACTTTGAGGGCTTCAGAGACTATCATCCTGAACTGGCGGTAACCAACCTTAGAAGAAATACACTCTTTGAAAACAGGGAAATAATTACAGGCAATATATCTCTTCCTTTTTATACAGGCACAGTTAAAAACCTGCACGAGTTCAGGTCTGTAGACCTTGCAAGAATTTTCGATACAGAGAAATATCTGCCCAGAATTGCCGATGAGATTATAAAGGAATCCGGCAGTGCAGAGATAGTGAGTCTTCCCGCCTTTATTGGCATTCGAAATTTCCTGGATATTCATTCAAGGCTTGAAGATCTGACAGGCAAAATAATTTACGAGGTCCCCACCCTCCCACCTTCAATAATCGGGATGAGGCTGGATACTGCGCTCAAGAACCGGTTTACTTCTCTTGGAGGAGTTATCTCTGCAGGAGAAAAGGTCAGCGGAGCGCTTTTCAGTAAGAACATAATAGAGGAAATTCAAACAGGGCATGAAAGCAAGGGTTACAGGGCCCCATTCTTTGTATTGTCATCAGGAAGCTTCTTCAGCGGTGGGCTGACAAGCACTTCGGAGAAGATAACAGAGCCGCTTTTTAATCTGGATGTTTCTTCAAAATCAAAAAGATCAAAGTGGTATTCAGAAACTTTCTTCAGCAAAAAAAGCCAGCCCTTCCTCGCGTTTGGAGTAAAGACAGACAGGAATCTAAACCCGGACATAAAGGGCATAAAAATTAAAAATCTTTTCTGCACCGGCGCAATACTCAGCGGGTACAATCCGATACAGGAAGGAAACGGCGGAGGTCCATGGGGGCCATAATCGGCGCCTCATGGACGGGGAAAAAATCCATGACTGCAACTTCTGGCCCCGGATTTTCACTTATGCAGGAAAACATTGGTTATGCCATAATGACTGAAACGGCGGAGGTGTTGCGATTTCGACCGGATATTATGCTGCAAAAAAAATCATCAATGCTGTCAGAGGCAGACAATGATAAAATTGGATAATATCAGTTTTGACCACTGTATCAAGTGCACTGTCTGTACAATATACTGTCCTGTAGCCAGAGGAACACACCTGTTTCCGGGTCCTAAACAGTCCGGCCCTGATGCAGAAAGGCTGAGGATAAAGAATCCCGAACTGGTTGATGCTTCACTCAAATACTGCTCGAACTGCAAGAAATGCGAAATAGCGTGCCCGTCTGACGTCAAAATTGCAGACATAATTCAGATGGCAAAATTCAATTATACTAAAAAAAGATTCAGCCTTAGAGGAGTAATACTCAGCAGACTCGACCTCATCGGCTGGTTTGCAACAAAGCTGAGTTTTGCTGTCAATTTCATAATGGCCCTTTCCATTACAGGTTTTTTAATGGAAATTTTCATCGGGATCTCCGGCAAAAGACAATTTCCCAGATTTGAACAGGGCACATTCGTCAAATGGTTTAGAAAACACGCACCGGATCAATCACGGTTCGAAGAACAAATAGTATATTTTCATGGATGCAGCATTAATAATATGGACCATTCCCTGGGCAGGGATTTCGTGAAGGTCATGAATTCTGTTGGCACCGGAGTTATCATTCCAAAACAGAAATGCTGTGGTGTTCCTGCGATAGCGAACAGCGAACTTAACAAGGCCCGAAAAAACGCCAATTATAACATCAGATCACTTTCAGAAAATACCATTAAGGATCTAAAAATAATTCAGACATGCTCGAGCGGGAGTTTTGCTCTTAAACATGAGTACAGGAATCTGCTGGCAATCAATAATTCACAAATATACAACAGAATTGAATACGTCACCAGGTACCTGTTTACTTTATTCAGCAATGGCAGAAAACCTCTCATGAAGAATCTGCCTCTTCGGGTCGCCTATCACTCCCCCTGTCATCTTGAGAGAATGGGAGAGGTAATGCACACCATCGAGGTTTTGAAGTCCATCCCCGGACTCGACCTGGTTATTCTAAACTCTGAATGCTGCGGGTTATCAGGGACTTACGGATTCAAAAAAGAATATTATGCGATTTCCGCCAATATCGGCAAGAATCTCTTCAAGCTGCTTGATGATGTTAATCCGGAAATCGTAGTGACTGACTGTGTTACATGCAAATGGCAGATAGAACACTTCACGAATTACAGGGTTGTTCATCCCGTGAATCTCCTTGCAATGGCTATAGTAAAGCCGGATTAAAAAACAATAAATTTATCAGGGAAAAATAAAAATGGCACGAAAAAAGAAAATGGTAATGAACCTCAAAACAACCATGTTATCTCAGGAGGGGAAAAAAAGAGGCCAGCCGCAAAGAACAATTGCCATTGAAAATACACGTTTCCTCAATGAACTTGCTAATACAATTCTCGAATCCTTCAACTTTAATAATGATCATGATTACGGTTTTTATAATAACATAAAATCATTTGAAAAATCAGAATCCGGGTATGAATCACTCGGTGATACAAAAAACCGGGGGAGTTTCACCGGAGTAAAAGACACACCGCTTTCGAAGGTATTCCATGATGACTGCAATGAATTGCTTTTCCTCTTCGATTTTGCTTCTCAGTGGAAATTCCTGGTAAAGCTGGAATCTATAACAGAATTTAATAAAAAAAACAAATATCCTTCTGTAATTGATTCCAGGGGAGAGGCAACAGCCCAGTATAATTTCGACGATGATGATTTTGATCTGGCCTGACAATCAGACATTCGTTATTTCTTTTTTTTATCAAGCGAAGATCTCACTGCCTTTGCAAGATCTTCCATAACGACAGGTTTATACAGAAAAGTTGTTATTCCTATTTCTTCTGCCCCTTCCTGGTCTATTATTTCCGAGAACCCTGTACACAGAATAATTGGAAGACCGGGGTTTATTTTTAACACCTCGACAGCAAGTTCATCTCCTGTTATTCTTGGCATTGTCTGGTCTGTCACAATCAAATCGAATCTGTGAGGTTCTTTTTTTATCATCTCAAGGGCATACCTGCTGTCTGTGGTATATTCAACATCATACCCCAGCCTTTCAAGAATTCTTGAATTCATGACAGCAATGGCTCTCTCATCATCAACAAGCAGAATTGATTCGTCTCCTCCTGCAATTTCTTCAGTTTGCTTCTCTGATTCATCTTCATCAAATTTTATAACAGGAATAAAAATCTCGAATTCAGAACCTTTGTTCTCTTCACTATTCACCAGAATATCACCACCGAGGTTTCTGACTATACCCTGAACAACAGAAAGCCCAAGGCCTGTACCCATACCCTTTTCCTTTGTTGTAAAAAAAGGATCAAATATTCTATCCCTTATTGCAGAAGGAATTCCGTGGCCGGTATCTGTTACCTGAATTACAATATATTTCCCGATTTTCAGGTTACCGTGAAGTCCGTTAAATTCATCATCAATAATCGTATTTTTGAGAACAATCTTTAACACTCCTCCCTTTTGTGCCATTGAATGAGCGGCATTTGTACAAAGATTTATAATGACCTGATGTATATTGGTGGGATCAGCAATCACAGCATCATTATCAAATTCTGTTTTGACATCTATTTCAATTGTAACCGGAATTGTTGCCCTCATCAATTTCACAGATTCAGTTAACACTGGCTCAATCCTGACAATTCTCTTTTCCTGGTCTTTTTGCCTGCTCAGCGTCAGAAGCTGTTTCACAAGATCTCTTGCTCTGTAAGCAGACTGCAGAACCTGCTGAAGGTTATCTGTAATTTGATGATTTCCCGGGATATCATGAAGGCTGAGTTCGGTAAAACCGATTACTGCGGTCAGAATGTTATTAAAGTCATGGGCAATACCGCCGGCAAGAGTCCCCACAGCCTCCATCTTCTGTGACTGCCTCAGCTGAGCCTGGATTTTCTCTTTCTCTTTTTCTGAATTAATTTTTTCAGTAATATCAAGTGCCACACCTATTATTCCTGCTGGTTCACCTTTTTCGTCAAGGAGCAGAGTCATTGAAAGATCCACCCATATCAGCTCCTGATTTTTACGTTTATAACACCTGTCTGTTCTGTAACTGTTAAGTTCTCCATTAAATAATTTTCCGATAAGTTCTCTGGAAACAGAAATGTCTTCCGGAGGTATAACATCCATATAATTCAGTTCGAATATTTCTTCTCTGGTATATCCTGACAATTGAACACAGTAGTCATTTATCTGCAGAGGATTCCCGTCCCTGTCGATTACAGCAATAGCTATGGCCGCATGATTGAATATTGCATTCAGTCTCTGCTCGTTGGTGAATATTCTCATATTGGCATTTTCAAGTTCTTCCATGGAACGCTGTAGTTCATCATTCGTTGATTCCTGTTCCTCCATTGCGGCCTGAAGTTCCTCATTGGTGGCTTCGAGCTCCTGATTGGTAATTTTCAGCTTTGAGTACTGATCCCGGATTGTCAAGGCAGCATTTTCGTTTTCAAGCCTGACCCTGTTCACGTTATCTGCCATAGCAAGCGAGAAAACTATCGCTACTGCAATTGCACCTAAATGCATCCCATAAT
Source organism: uncultured Leptospirales bacterium (assembly GCA_964512685.1). Taxonomy (GTDB): domain Bacteria; phylum Spirochaetota; class UBA4802; order UBA4802; family UBA5550; genus CAZEJW01. The sequence continues at coordinate 16,638 of CAZEJW010000015.1, forward strand.
GTATAAATTTTGATTCTCCCAGCAAACCCATTGAGATAAATGAATTCAAAAGACCAAAGATTATAAGAATTCCAAAAGCAATTAAAAAAATAATCGCCGGCCTCGCCTTCTTCACGGACAGATATGATGTTACAGCAAGAAGAGAAAAAGCAATCAACTGAAGCAGCGGCAATCCCCATGAAAAAACTATTAACGGAGGATGTATCAGTTTTACAGCAATGACTACTAACGTTAAAACAGACAGAATATCCAAATACCGTGTCAATACCGGAGAAATTTTCTTAATACCGGAAAACTCCCTGAAAAACAGAAGAACACAGAACACCAGGAAAAAAAGCATTACAGAAGTTAATATGTCATTCAAAGCAGGAGCCCAAGGCCAAAAAAACCTGAATCCGGTTCCATCAAAACAAGACAAAAAGATGAGAAACGAAAAGAAAAGCATTACATACAGGAAATATATTTTTTCTTTAATAAAGAAAAACAGAAAAATGTTGTACAGAAGCATAGCAAGAATTATAGAATAAAAAATCCACAAAACAGGCATGGATCTCTCAAATTTTTCAGCAAATTTCTCTCTTTCCCAGAGCCTGAAATCAAGGACTATCCGGTCGCGGCTCTTCAGTCTGAAATAATAATTATTATAACCGGGGGTTAATGAAACCGGGAAGATAAAAGTTTCATGATTGTATGGCCTGTTTTGATAATTGAAAGCCGTTCCTGTTCTTATATGAGCCAACCCGGTATTTTCATGATGATAAAAATCCACATAGCCGGTCCACACCTGATTATACTGCAATAATAAATCCTTTTTTTTTCGGGTATTGTTTTTAGCAGTAAGCTTTACCCATATGGATCCATATGTAAATTTCTGGTTTTTGTTTTTCTCTGTTACTTCAACAAAATGAATACTGTTTTCAACAATATCATCTATGCAGTATCTGTCATGCTCATCAGCAAGATAACCCACAGAAGATATTAAAACTCCTGCTTCACGATTATCAGCCTCTTCCGCATAAAGGTAAGGTTGAAGATTCAGAATGATAAATATAAATAATAAAACAATCCTCTTCCTCATTGAATCTCCGTCATGTATTATTTGTATAAATTCCGGACTGCAGCATCTGCAACAGAAGCCAGAATTGGGAATGCATAAGGTGCAGATGTACGCCCCTTTTCCTTCAGTTGAGTTCACCAATAATTTATATTAAAATCGCCTTTCCAACAATCAATATTTTTCATTCTTTTTTTCTTTTTCTCCAGAAAGAAAAATGTGTTTTCAGAACAGATACCATTCTCAAAACGCTAACTTATAAAAATGATAACTAAACTATCTGAAAGCCATCTTAACGAGGCTGAAAATGATTACTTTTATACTTGAATGGAATGTACCAAATCGATTATAATTAATAATTAAAAAATCCGGAAGAAGGTATAATGGATAATAAGATACATCGATTCCACAGTCTTCGGTTGCAGTTCAGTCTGATTTTATTCATGATCACAGTAATCATCAGTTCTATAATAATGGCAGTACATCAAATTACAGTCCGAGATATGCTGATTGAGGATATAAAGATAAGACTTCTTGACATTGCCGGAATTGCCGCCAGACAGATAGATACGTCACAACATGAAAAGATTAAGGACACTGAAGACGAGAAAAAAAAAGGATATCTGAGTATCAAAAAAAAACTCCAGCAGATACGGGATTGCTCAACTGATATTAGATTTATCTACACAATGATTATGGATCATAATGGAGCAATAAGAATAATTGTTGATGCAGAAACAGACCCTCTTGATATAGCACATCCGGGTACGGTATACAATGATGCAACGTCCTTTCTCAGAAAAAACTTCAAAGAAATCAACAATCCTACAGCTGAGAATAAAATCTATACAGACAGATGGGGCACATGGTTGTCAGGATATGCACCATTCTATACACCAGAAGGGAAACATGCCGGTCTTGTTGGAGTGGATATTGGAGCAGAGATAATAGCACAAAAGGAATCAGATCTTATGACAGATTTATTAATCCTTTTTCTTATACTGCTCCCGCTATCACTCATAACAGGCTCCTTCTTCGGCACCAGGATGACGAATCCCATAAAAAAAATCATAGCAGGATCAGAAATTATATCAGGAGGAAACCTCGATTATATAATAAAAATCAATAATAAAACTGAAATCGGTGTTCTCGCTGAATCATTCAACCAAATGACAAAAAGACTGAGAGCGCTTATAACAAAACTTTCAAATGAAATACAGGACCGAGTGGAAGCAGAAAGATTATTGATTGAGAGTGAAGAAAAATTCAGGGCACTGACAGAAAACTCATATGACACAATAATGAGATTTGACAGAGATTTTCGGCATCTGTATGTTAATAAAATTGTTGAAAAACAGACAGGAATTTCTGCTTCAAAATTTATTGGAAAAACACATAAAGAACTCGGATTCCCTGAAAACCTGATAAGACTGTGGGAACCCGCAATCAAGAAAGTTTTTGATACAGGAGAAAGAAACAGAATTGAATTCTGCCTTCCTCAGGGAGCCTGGATGGACTGGTTGCTGGTGCCTGAAAAAAATGAGTTTGGAGAAGTAAAAGCAGTTATTACATCAGCAAGAGATATAACAGAAATAAAAAAGAATCAGAATGACATAAATAAAACCAGGAATTATCTCAAGAATATTATTGATTCTCTCTCATTTATGCTTGTATCCGTTGACAGTCACGGCAGCATAATGGAATGGAACAGGGCGGCAGAGACGTTTTACGGCAGAATAATCACCGAAAAATCAACCGTATGGGAATATTTTCCTTTTCTCAATAAATACAAAAAATATATCATTGAAGAAAACAAACAGGATTTCCCGAGGGCCTTTATCGAAAAAGCGACTGAAACCGGGCTGATATTTGAAATAAAATTTCATAAACTGAATTATGACTCAAACACGGGAACTGTAATTTTTATAGATAATATAACAGAACAGGAAAAAAGAGACAGCCTCCTGAGACAGGCACAAAAGATGGAAAGTATAGGTAATCTTTCAGGGGGGCTTGCGCATGACTTCAACAATGTACTCGGAGGAGTTTCAGGAACCGCTTCCATACTCAGAAATGAACTTGAAAAAAAATCACCTGACTACAGCAAGATAAAGAAGTACATCATTACAATTCAAAAAGCGTCCATGAGGGCATCTGAACTGGTATCCCAACTGCTCTCTCTCAGCCGCAAAAAGGATTACTCATTTCAGAATTTAGACCTGGCAACAATCATTAAAGAAGTCATACAGATCTGCACCAACACATTTGACAAGTCAGTCGAATTTCATATACTCTTTCCTGAAGATATAGATACTTCTCCGGTCAAGGGTGATCCATCGGGACTCCAACAGGTTTTTCTTAATCTTTTTATAAACAGCATGCATGCCCTTACAATCATGAGAGATGAGAATGAACAGTATGGAGGAATCATCAAAGTTACACTTGAAAAATATATTCCCAATTCACAATTCAGGATGATGTTTCCCGAGGCGACCTTTAATTTATACTGGAAGGTTGAGGTACAGGACACAGGAGTAGGAATGTCACAGGAAGTACTGTCTCAGATATTTGATCCGTTTTTCAGCACTAAGAACCAGGGCCAGGGGACCGGACTTGGGCTGGCAATGGTGTACAATATTATTGAGCAGCATAAAGGATTCATTGATGTATATTCAACGCCGGGGTTAGGCTCCACCTTTATTATTTACCTCCCCCCAGATATTGAGGATATTAAAATTCAACTGACAGATGAAGTTAAAAAGAGAATCTACAAAGGAAACGGCCTTATCATGATTGTTGATGACGAGGAACTGATGAGGGAAACAGCGGGATTCCTTCTTGAGGAATGCGGCTACAATGTAATTTTTGCAGAAAACGGAGAGAAAGCCATATCACAATATCTTGAGAGGGACAAAGAAATATCAGCTGTTTTACTCGATCTGTCAATGCCAAAACTAAGCGGCCTTCAGACTTTTGAAGAGCTAAAGAAGATCAATAATAATGTCAAAGCATTACTGTCTTCAGGGCTGGCGACTGACGAAAGAATCGGCATGGCTCTTGAAGCAGGGGTCAAAGATTTTCTCAAGAAACCCTTTGACCTCGAAGAACTTTCTGAAAAAATTTACAATATTCTTCATGAATAAATAAATTATCCAGTATTTATTCCTAAAAATACTTTTTAGTGCAAATGGAAGAATATTAATGTCCCCGCCGCCTTCGGCGGCGGGGACAATAGAGTTTTTTCTTTTACAATAAAGTTTAGGAATAAATACTGTAAATTATCACATAATTTCTTTACCGGATGAAAAAGCCCTGCCAATGATGTCTCCGAGTCCATAATAATTTTTAGTTCCGAAATCGAATACAATTGGTTTGATTTTTTGAGGATCAGGGGTATCATTTTCCGTGAGAACTGACTCTTCGGCAAGTACATTCTTTATCTCACCGATAAAGAGAGTATGCACTCCAACCACAAGGGTATCTGAAAGAGCACACTCGAGAACAACCGGAAATTCCTTTCCATAGGGTGCATCCACACAATCACTTTTCACAGGAGTAATTCCTGTCTTTTCAAATTTATCACAATCCTTTCCTGATGAAATACCATAGAAATCAGCTTCTTTAACAAGCGATTCAGACAGGATATTTATTGTAAAGGATTTCCGGTCAATAATTCCCTGATATGAATAACGATTATCCCTGATAGAGACACTGACAGACGGAGGATTTGATGAGCATATTCCTCCCCAGGCAGCAGTCATGAGATTCGGATTTCCCTCTTTATCATATGAACCAACGACAAGCAAGGGCTGAGGATATATAAGCGGTTTTGATCCCAGTGATTTTTTCATTACTACTCCTTTTTAATACTGACATTAAAACACTGCTAAATGCTTTAAGTCTTTGTTTGATATAAAGATTACATTTGATAATCACCTGATCTCTTTCAACTATTTTTTTATTCTGATTCGTTTAAACTCCGGGATACCGGGAAGCTCGCCCTGCCTGGGGCTAAAAAAAAGGTCCAGTTCCATAGTTGAAGAATCAAAAATCATTATCTGTTTTGTCCATTTTGTATAAAGGCCACCTGCATCAAAATCACCTGGCTTTTCTCCAGGGTAAAATGTAATTGTCTTTTTAACTGTTTTTGTATTAATTGGGGATTTTTCTTTGTTCATTATCCTAACCAGAGAAAGCCATCTGTTTTGATTGCCTGGAACAGTTGTATGATTGTCATCATTACCTGAAAGGATGAATGAATTAACACATGCAATTCTGTTTCTGAATCCCCAGCTGACTTTTGGATTTAGCCTGGAATTCCATTTTCTGATTCTTCGTGATGCATTCGGCCCGCCCTGTACGTCATTCTCAAGAACAAAGCTCTTATCTATATCAGAGAGAAAGATATTGTGATTCATAGTATAGTTTCTCTTTTCTGATTTCATATGACCGGCAATACCTTCAATTGTATCGTTATTTTCCATTGCATTTCTCAGTTCAAGAGAGTATGAGAACTTTCCTTTGGATCTGTAAGGGCTGTCATTTCTTGAAAAAAGAACAGCAGCATATATTCCATTATCCCTTATGCCGCTTATTATTCCCAGGTGTCCAATAACTCCAACTGTAAACAGTGTGTAATCTTTATGCCTGTATTCAGTGACACCAAAAAGATGCTCTATTTCCTTTTTATCTGTATCAATGTACCAGTCCATTACTCTTGCAACTACAGGCATACCGGTTTTTGAAGCATCACCAAAAACAGAAAGAGCGCAGCATTCTGAATTTTCTGAAGCTTCAACAATCAGGTTTATAAAAAAATATTCATTGATTGAAAGTTTTCTAATCATCATACTAACCTCCGGTTTTATATTATTGAATATCAATAACTATCAGAGAGAAATCATCATCGAATTTTCCTTTTTTTCCTGTCCAGTTTTCAAGATCAGAAATGAATCTGTCTGCGCAGTCTTCAGGATTTAAATGACCCGTATCTGTTATGAGTTTCTTAAACGAATCCAGTCCAAAAAGTTCTCTTTGAGAATTAAATGATTCAGTAATACAGTCTGTAAAAAGTATAATCCTGTCACCAGGGTCAAGCGCTACAACTGACTGATCAATATTATCATCCTTGAGCCATCCCATAATTCGCCCTTTTGGATTGTCTTCAATGAGGGTGTTATTATTTCTCTTGAAAACCAGAACTGGTTCATGGCCAGCATTTGCATGAAGCATTACTCTGCTCTTAACATCTATGAATACATAAACAGCTGTAAGAAACTGATTACCCATATTGCCTGTAAGAATTCTGTTCATCTCAGAGAGATAGGTGCCTGGATTATCTGCATACTTTATAAGCATGTTGGATACAATTTTGAGCATTGAGGCGATCAGGGCTGCGGGAACTCCGTGACCTGAAACATCAGTGAGAAGAATGCCAAGCATATCATCAGACGGCACCTGAAAGCTGTAAAAATCCCCGCCCACGCTCTCCATCGGGATATACCTGACTGCAATATCAAGGCCGTTCACAGCAGGAAGATTTTCAGGCATTGTGGAAAACTGGATTGCCCGCGCGATACTGAGCTCCTGTTCAATGTTTGCGAGTTTTTTGCTTTCATTAACAGATTCCTTAAGCATGATGAGGGTTTCAACTCTTACCATGAGTTCCCTTACATCAAAGGGTTTTGATAGAAAATCATTTGCGCCTGCCTCAATTCCGGCCACGATATCTGAGACCTGATCCCTGGCTGTCAGCATTATTACCGGCAGTTCAAAATGAGTAAATCTTTCCCGGATTTTTTTTGCTACATCATAACCGGTTATTCTCGGCATCATGATATCAAGAAGAACAATATCTATTCTGCTGTCTGTTTCAATTATATTTATTGCTTCGAAACCGTCTCTTGTCTTTAACACATGATATTTTCTCAAAGCCAGGTGATTCTCCAGAACCTGGAGATTTACCGGATCATCATCAACCACAAGTACTGTATATTTTCGCCTGGATGTATCTGCATAACCCTGTTCATTTCCACTGTGTTGTACGAACACGGAATTTTCAAAAGATAGTTGAGGATTATTTTTCAGTTCAGATATCATGAAAGCTGTTTCTTCATCCTGCACATTATTGAATTCTTTTTCTTTTAGCATTTCTTTAAGCTGAGGATTTTCTCTTAACGGAAGATTTACAGTAAATACAGAACCTCTTCCCGGTTCAGACTCAACATCTATACTTCCACCATGAAGTTCTACAAGGTGCTTCGTTATTGAAAGACCAATGCCTGTTCCTCCATAACTTCGTGATACTGTACCATCTGCCTGCTCAAAAGCCTCGAATATTGTATTTATTTTTTCAGACTCAATTCCAATACCTGTATCGCTTACAGAAATAGATATTGTTTTACTGCTCCCGGAGTTTTTAACTGAAGCGCTTATTTCAATTCTCCCTGATTCTGTGAATTTAACGGCATTACCGAGAAGGTTGTAAAAAATCTGTTGAAGCCTGTTTTCATCTCCTGTAATCAGTGGAATATCAGATTGTATTTTATTGGCCATAATTATTCTGTCATTCCTGAGAAGAGGTGTCGTTAAGTGAATAACAGAATCAACGATTGATTTGATATCAACAATATCTTCCCGGAGAATCATGTCACTGTTTCTTAGCCTTGAAAAATCCAGGATATCATTTACAAGAGAGGAAAGCCTTTTGCCGCTGTTCACTATCATATAAAGGTCAGACTGAACATCAGGGTTTACCGATCCTTTGGCACCGTCTGCAAGTGAGTCTGCCAGTCCTATTATGCCATTGAGGGGTGTTTTAAGTTCATGTGATGTATTTGCAAGAAATTCATCTTTAATTTTATCAAGAGCAAGAAGTCTCTGGCTCATAACCTCGATTGTTCTAAAAGCGCTCGCATAACGCAAGGACAGGAGAAACGCCTGTGAAATAATAAAAAAGATCAGCCCGAAAGGGGCAATCAGTCCTGTCCAGATTATCCCCATATCAAAAAGTATATCATTCACACCGGTTAATGTCAGCATAATCCATCCTGCAAGAAAAAGCAATGCGCCTTCTCTTTTTCTCTTTACTGCCCTTACCAGGCAAACAGTAAAATAGATAAAAAGAATGAGAATAAGAATCTCAAAAAATATCACAGAAGATGTAACAGTTTTAAGACTAAAGAATATCAGCATTACTGAAACAGCTGTGACCGCTCTCGCAAGATACCTGAGAGGAGACCAAACTTCTTCCGGATAGATAGAAATAAAGTAATGAATAACAGCAGGTATAATAAGAAAAAAAGAAATAAATAGAGTTTTATATATAGCAAGAGAAGATATGCCCGTCAGCAGGGTTAAAAAACATTCCCCTCCTGTTACAGTTCTCACACTGAGCAGCAGACAAAGAGCTGCAAAATAAATAACAGATTTATCTTCTCTTCTCAGCAGGAAAAGACAGAAGTGATAGATTGCCATTATGAAAAGACTGCCAAAAAGAAAGAGTTCAAAAGCAATAGTCAGGTCCCGCATCCTGCTGATATTTTGATATGCCCCCAGAATAATACTTCCCCAGAAGCCGTCTCTCCTGTCGTGGAAATTAGCTATCTGCAAAGTAAGGCGTATATTACTGTCTCTGCTTTTTGGAAGAACTACTACAGATGGCATCCATAATGGCCTGTATGCTTCTTTTGTTTCTGCAACCACTCCGTTTTCATACACCATGGTGTTCCCGCACCAGAGTCTGTACGCTGATGATATTGAAGGTATCTTTAGAGCCAGAGGATTTTCTGAACTGCAGTTTTTAATAAGAAGAGACAGAGTTCCATAACCATCTGACTTCCTCCCTCCATGAGAACCTGTATTCCACGAACCGGGAACATTATACAGCTCTTTTTCGTCAGATGAAAAATCTTCAGGAGATAAAAGTTTTTTCCAGGCAAATTTCCATTCTCCGTCAAGAGCAAGAGTTTCTGCCTGAAGATTCCATAAGGATAGATCGATTACTCCGTTTTTTGCAAGAGGCTGAACAGAATTATCTTTATTACATGAAAGCAGAATTAATAATAAAGGAGTTATAAATAAACAAATAATATATTTTTTCATGAAAGGAATCCTGCCATCCTGAAAGCCGTATACGATTTTTTAGCTAAACCCTGTGAAATATTAAAAACATTGCCTGGTGGCTGTGAAATGTGCAGCTTTTCAATTCTCTTATGAACTGTTTTCCTGAATAAAATCGTATTAATATTTTTTTATAAAAAAGTATTCCAGTAAATATAAAAATATGCAAATATATTGCAATAAAAATATACAACGAGGAGAACTCTAAGAGAACATGAATGAAAAAAAACATGAACAGGCCTTCTTCACCATAAGAAACGGAATAAAACTACTGAGAATAAATGGAACCCCCTACCAGAGAGGTTTTCAGCACGGAGTGTTACTTGCTGCCCACATAGATCAAACAGTACCTGCTATTCTGGATGCCGCAGCAGCAGTTATTGCAAAAACAATTCATTGTTCATTTGATGAAGCAAAAGAAAAAATGAAACTTGGAGCCATTGCTGCTGAACCATTTTTCCCGGAATTTTTAAAAGAAGAAATGAAAGGCATAGCTGAGGGTGTAATGGACAATGGAGGCAACAGAATAGATGAAAACATGATAAAATTATGGAACACAATGTATGATCAGTGGTGTATATATGCGCATCCCAAACACTGGGATCCGGTTAATCCGGAGAAAAGAGCAGAATTCAAAGGCGGTATTCCCGGATCGCATGTACTCGGGGGATGCGGATGCAGCAGCTTTTCAGCATGGGGTGATTCAGCAGGGACCGAGGGATCTCTCATCTTCGGGAAAAACATGGACAATCTCAACCTGCCGGATATTCTTATAAGCAGGCTTTTAATGATTGTTAAACCGGAAGAAGGATTTTCTCATGCATGCATGACACATCCCGGGATGGTTGGAATAGACGGTGGATTCAATGAAAAAGGTATTGCAATGATGACACAGTATAATCCTTCCATACATGAAACAATGGAAGGATGCGGAATTGGGATTCTATCAAGAATTCTTCTTACCAATGCTTCTAATCTTGATGAAGCGCACAATGTTTTTACTGAGAATCCCAGATGCACTGGAATTGCATATCATGTTGCAGATTCTGTTGCAAAAAAGGCTGCTGTTATTGAAACATCCTCAAAGCATGTAACAATAAGAAATCCTGAATCCGGCCAAAACTGTTTATGGACAAGCAACCATTCCAACTCATACCCGGACTGGGAAAACTATGAGGGATATAACATGGTTATTGACCAGGCTCCTGTTTATGAACTGGATGATGTAAACAGTATTGAAGAATGGCAGGAGAGCTTAAGAGACCCGGATAACCCGTATGTTGCATCTCCTTCAAGATTTGAAAGATACAGAGCCCTTTTAAAAGAATACAAGGGTAACATAAAGAAAGAGAATGCTGTAAAAATTCTGAGTGACCGTTATGATCCCTATACCGGCAGGCAAAGGCCCAAATACACACCGTCTGTCAGCAATAATGTTCTTGGAACAATATGTGCTCTATACCAGGATGATACTTTTTTTGAAGATGATCCGGAGAAGACATTCTCAGCACATGTTGCCAATCTCTGGAGCATGATTATATATCCTGAAAAGGGGGATTTCTACGTGGCAGCAGAAGAATTTCCAGCTCAATACGGAGAATATGTTAAATTCAACCTTTTTGATGAATTGGACAGAGAATAAATTTAACTGCCCTTTAAAAAATACACACGACTCAGATGACTATATTCATCTGAGTCGAATAATTGAATGTGCTGTTTATACCTTTAAAAATCCTGACATTTCCTTCAGGGAATTTGCCATTCCTGCAAGTTCTTCAGCAGAACTTGCCATTTCCTCAGCACCGGCAGCATTGTTCTGAGAAAGCTGATTTATTTCATTGATAGATTTGGATATTTCCTCCATAGCAATTTTTTCTTCTCCGGTAGCCTTGGTTATCTCAGAAGACATCTCATTAACCTTTACTGAACGGTTGGAAACCATTGAGCTGGCTTCGACCTGCTCATCCATAAAACCGAAAATATTTCTGGTTGATTCATCTATTCTTGCAATCCCGTTAATAATGGTTGATATCAGATTAATTGAATTTTCAACATCTGCCTGACCGGCTTGAATTTCCCGGTTATTTTCTGTTATCAAACTATCAATATCTTTTAAACTCTGTGCGGTCTGATCAGCGAGCTTGGATATTTCATCAGCTACAACCGCGAATCCACGTCCGGCTTCACCGGCACGGGCAGCTTCTATTGCAGCGTTAAGCGACAATAAATTTATCTGATCTGAAATATCATTTATAATTTTAAGTATCCCTGCCATGTCAAGCGAGCTTTCAGTTATATTTGACATACTCGATTTCATATTCAGCAATGATGCTTCGCCCTCACCCGCCTGAGTCCGCATATCAACAGTAAGGCTGTTGGCCTGTTTTATCATTTCTTCAGTATGCCTGTTTAATTCGTCAAGTTTATTGATAAAACCGGTAAGCTCTTCCATGATCATATACTGCGCACTCGCATTATTAGCAACATTATCCATTCCTGCTGCCATCTCTTCCGTAGTTGCTGTTATTTCTTCAGCGTTTGCTGATTGCCCCTGTACATTCGAACTGAAAGTACCGACTGTGGATGCCATCTCTTCAGATGAAACTGCAATCTGATCAATAGAGTTTTTGAGTTGTGTGATGAAATTCTTCATCTTGTTGATATAATCATTAAAGCTTCGCGAAAGTTCTCCCAGCTCATCAGTTCTTTTTTCATATTTCTGATCTATACTGCACGAAAAATCTCCATCAGAACTTACCTTCACCACATCAATTATTGCCCTGATAGGAACAGACATTTTGTAGGCAATAATATAGGCAATAACAAGACCCACTGCAACAGAGATCAAACCAATTACTGCAATAACCACTCTTACCATATGAGCACTGCTCATAACCTCGTTTTCATCTACAATCCCCACAATTTTCCACCCAGTTTCATCGGAAGAAACAAAACTGGCATACCTGTTTCTTTCTTTCATGGTGAATTCCAGATGCCCTTCTTTCTGTGATGTCAGTTTTTCCAATTCTTCAACTTTCAAATCTTTTATGTTTTTAAAATTAAAAGCCGGGTCCTCGGGGAAAGCAATTATTGTTCCATCCGATTCAGCAAGCATGATATAACCTGTTTCTCCAATTTTTAATTTTTTTATAATTTCCGTCATAGTCTGTAATGAAATATCAATACCGATAGCACCAAGGACTTTACCCTTATCATCCATAATCGCTTTTGTGACAGCTGTGACATTATCACCGGTTGTTGAAAGGTAGGCTTTTGCAACAACAGTCTTACCCTTTGCAGCCAATGCATCAGCATACCAGGGACGGGCCGTTGGGTCATACCCTCCGGTCATCTCATAATTCTGGCTGGTGACAAAACCTGAATCTCTGCATCCAATATATATTTCTATATAGGCATCATGCCCCTTCTGCATCAGCCGGATATGATCAAAGATTTTCTGTTCCACCGGGCTATGCTGTAAACTGAAAGGTTTTATCTTTCCTTTCAGATTTTTGAAAGAATTCAACTGGCCTTCCATTTTATTTATATCAGGATGAACAATTACTGTTTGAAGATTATTTTTCGATTCAGAAACAAGTAGTTCTATATAATCATCCATCTGGTTTATCTGGGCATCAGTCCGTGCGATAAAATCTCTTCGGGAACCATTTCCAACAATAACAGATACAACAAAAAGGATAATAAGAATTGATGTTATTGTTATCCCGGCTATTGCGCTAAAGATCCTCAACCTTATGTTCATATTAAAAGAAAATTTTTTCAATGCCATGAAAAACTCCTTTCGTTTACACTGTTTATTCCTAAACTTTATTGCAGAAGAAAAAACTCTATTACCCCCGCCACCGAAGGTGGCGGGGGTAATTATTTTCTTTTATTTTGTTTGCGTCAAAAAGTACTGTTAGGAATAAATAGTGTTTCGTTTATGATTTATTAAAACCATTAACAGAGAAAATGAAATCCCAACAAGAATAACTCTTTTAACATACAAAAACAAGATAAAAAACAACTATTTCTAAAAGTTCATGTAATCAATGATGGGGGCAAACATTCATAAATAAACTGGCTTTACAGGCAATAATCTCTGGACAAATTTTTATAAATATTATCATATATCAAATAACGTAATATTCAATAATATGATCACTTCTGCATTTTCGAAAAATTCGTTTGATAAAGGAGGAAGGGGGGAAGAATGAAAAAAAAATATATCATGGGAACAGGTCTGATCCTGTTTATATTCGTTATTACAGGTATTAAAGCCAGAGCCTCAGACTTCAGCGGAGTATGGATAACAAAAAGTTCGAAATCACAGACAATTGTTAAAAGATCCGGCAATAAATATTCCTTTGAAAAAACATCCTTTCACAGAGGGAAAAGAAACTCTTTCAAAGGTAATATGACAGAAAAAAACGGAAGAATAATTCTGAAATACAATTCAGGTGTATCGGCTTCAGCACGGATAGTCAATCCAAAGCTTATTGTGGAATCATCCACTGTTAAGTGGGAAAAAGTCAGTGATTCAACCAGCCTTCCCGCTTTCAATCTTACAGGGAAGTGGAAATCACTAAACTCAATGGAGATAAAACAGAATGGAAGAAAACTCTCCGGCACAGACAGCAGAGGCAACCGACTGTCCGGAGAAATATACGGATACACACTATACCTCGATGTTATACCTGCAAACGGACGTAAGATGAATTATACTTACCTTATAGAAAATAATAACAGAATTATATCTTCATCTTTCTATTCCAAAACAGCCTATATCACAAGAATCGGAACTATATCACCGGCTCCATTACAAAATGAAGATCAGGCAAATCAGAATCAATCATCCAAGGCAAAGTCAGTTTCCGGCAAATGGAAAACCAAATACTATAATGGAAAGATGAAAATAGTTCAGACAAACAACCGAATTACAGCACAGGGAGAATACTACTATTTCTTTAAAAAGGTAAACTGGACGGGAACCGGTATAATTAACGGCAACAGCATAGAACTTAAATATCAGTACATTAAAAACAAACCAAAGCAATGGGCAAAAAACGGTTCAATGAGCCTGAAGCTCGAAGGCAACAGGCTCAAAGGCAGCTGGGCTGAAGCAGAAAAGAAAAGAAAAGGAAGAATTTCATTCAAAAGATAAAATCAACTTCTACTGAATGTTCTCATCTACCTTGAATCTTTCAACAAGATTCCTTAGCTCATTTGCCTGACCTGCCATCTCTTCACCTGCGGATGCGGTCTCTTCAACAAGGGCCGCATTCTGTTGAGTCATTGAATCAATACCTGTAATTGCAGTTGTTATCTGCTGCATACCTTCACGTTCTTCCATAATTGCAGATGTTATCTCTGCAACGAGCTGCCCGGTATTCTTCATACTTTCAATTATCTGGGTCAGGGATTCCCCGCTTTTGATTACAAGCCCTGATCCCTGCTCGATCTTTTCCACAGTATCATGAATAAGTTTTTCTATCTCACCAGCTGCCTCACCTGATCGCTGGGCAAGGTTTCTAATCTCACCGGCAACAACAGCAAAACCTCTGCCTGCCTCTCCTGCTCTTGCCGCCTCAACAGCTGCATTCAGGGCGAGAAGGTTTGTCTGAAAGGATATTTCATTTATAACCGATATTATTTCACCAATTTTTCTGCTTACGTCATTGATTCCATTTATTGCAGAAACAGCATTACCGGAAATTTTACCTCCCTCTTCAGCAAGATAAAGAGATTTTTGAGACAGGTTATTGGCTTCAATTGCATTCTCGGAATTCTGAATTGCCGATGAATTGGTTTCTTCTATTGTTGAAGCAATTTCCTCTATTGATGCAGCCTGTTCGCTTGTTCTCTGTGAAAGATTTTCGTTTCCTGCGGAAATCTCTTCTACAGCCTTTACAAGAGTAATTGATGCATTTTTAACCTGAGCAATTATGCTATTGATATTCTGAACAAACCTGTTGAACCATTCCGCAAGTTCGCCAATCTCATCCTTTGACTTTATATTTATTCTTCTTGTGAGATCACCCTCGCCCTGGGCTATATCCATCATCATCTCAGTACAGTATTCCAGTGGCTGTAATTTTCGCCGCATTAGCCAGAATATTATAAACATGGAAAAACAGATACTGACAGCACCAAATATAATCATGAAGGCAGCCATGTTTCTTGCATCATCACGAATATCTGAAACATACAGGGTAATACCTGATGCAAACAAATAATTTGGATTCTTTTTCCCAAGAAGCATTTTTTGTTTTCCCTGCCATGGATAGTTAATTATCTGCTCATCCTTACTCTCTACAAATCTTCTGCCCCAGTCGTATTCCTTGAGATCGAGCGTAAAAACATACTTTTCGCCGGGATGCCCGAAAACAAGACCGTCAGGCCTGGATATAAAAGGATAACCTGTTTTACCAATTTTAATTCCCTTTACAATTTTACAGGCATAAGGTGCAATATCAACAGAGAGAGCTACGATACCTACAATCTTTTTGTTATAAAGAACCGGAGCTGTTGAAATCATTACAGGAACACCTGAAAATGGTGATCTGTCAACATTACTTGAGAATGGCTTACCTTTGAGAGCAAGTAAAATATTATCATCAAAACCCTTGCTTCCCCAGCGCATACCAACAGTTTTCTTCATTGATGCACTCAAAACCCTTGAATTTTTTTCCGGGGTAGAAAGAAGAACATTCTCGTATATTGCATACTGCGAACTGAACTTATCGATTATTCCTGATGCTGCTGCAAAATTTCCGGATTTGATTGAATCAATGACATCAGGATTTGACGCAAGAAGATAAGCTGAGTTTTCCTGCAGTTTGTAAAATTCTTCAAGCTGTCTGTTGAGGTCAGAATTAAAATTCTTAATCTGGTTTATATAAGCCTTTTCTATGGCATCATAAGCAGCATTATATGATACTGCCACAAGAGAAACTGTTGTTAAAACAATAATTATTCCTGCAAAAAGTGAAAGCTGAAATTTCATTGAGCTAAAATTTAATTTCATGACTCATGCTCCTTTTTTCAGATTATCACAATCTCTCAACAGAAAAGAACTTCACTCCCCATCAAAATAAACATTTTCACCATACTGATGATGAGCAGCTGCTGAAAGTTAAAAAAAAAACAATAGTATGTGCAGGGATTATGATATCAGAAGTATATCACTCTCTGTTATTTGATCAATTTTTTTTTCAAAAAAGAACAAATATAAGAAAAATTTTATTTTCACTATTGCCAGCGGAAAACAGTCACCTTATACGGATGAGAAAAACTTTTCCCGCAGACAATTAAAATCAGCTTTTTCTGAGGCCTTTGATGTCTTCCAGGATAAGATAAAGAGAAGGAACCAGCACAAGAGTTATTATTGTAGCAAAAAGGATTCCGAAGCCAAGAGAGACCGCCATTGGAATCATAAATTTGGCCTGTCTGGATGTCTCAAGAATCATTGGAGTCAGCCCGAGGAATGTAGTCAGGGTTGTCAGTACAATTGGCCTGAATCTTTGAATCGCAGCATTGTATATAGCATCCTTAATCCCCATGCCGGCATTCCTGATATACCTGTTTGCCATATCAACCAGAACCAGTGTATCATTTACAACCACTCCTGAGAGAGCTACGATACCGAACATACTCATGAGACTGAGAGAATACCCGGTAAGAAGGTGCCCAAGAATAGCTCCTGTAATGCCAAAAGGGATGCTAACCATAACGATAAGAGGCTGGGAATAGCTTTTAAAGGGGATGGCAAGCAGTGCGAATATCGCAAGCATTGCAATGCCGAACCCTACAGTAAGTGAATTGAGACTGTCCCGTATCTCTGCCTGATGTCCTTCAAAGCTGTAAGTCAATCCCGGAAACCTGCTGATCAGCTGAGGAAGTACATTACTCCCGAGATCGGAAACTATCTCGTTTGACCTGTCCCTTGGAGTGACATCTGCTGCGACATTGATTACCCTTCTTCCGTTTCTGCGGTTTACTACAGTATAAGCCCGGCCTCTTTTGAATTCAACGACATCCCTTAGATAGGCTTCGCCTCCTGAGGGAGTTTTAATAATCAGATTGGAGAGACTGTATTCACTGATTCTTTCTTTTTTGGGAAGCCTGACCATAACTGTCACTTCGTTTCTTCCGCGCTGCTGTCTCAAAACCTCAGCCCCGTAAAAGGCATTTCTGATTTCAGCGGCAATATATGCGGCAGAAAAACCCAGACTTTCAGCTTCAGGCTTTATCCTGAAATCAATCTGTTCCTTCCCGGATTGGAAACCATCATCAACGTCCTTGACAATCGGATATTTTTTCAGTTCGTCTGCAAGATACTTACTGGCTTTTTCCAAAACATCTATTTTACGGTGCTGAAGTTCAACAGTAACCGAAGATCCTGATCCAGGTCCGCCGAAATCAGACTGAAATTTTATATAATCCACACCGGCAATCTCACCGGTATTTTTTCTCCACTTTACGGTAAAACCTTCGGTTCCGATTATCTTTTCCCTCACTTCCGGATCAGCCAGATAGACCCTCATTGTGATATTATGACTGCCTCCATTTCCAACCTCAGTGAATATGCCACGTACCAGCTCATCCGAACCAATCTCTTTAATGGTTTTTTCAGCACCGGCAGCAATTTTTTTCATAACCTCTGTGGTTTTTTCAATTGGAGTTCCGTATGGAAGTGATGCAGTAACAACCGAATAATCCGATTCTGCCCTTGGGAAAAGACTGAACCCCATCCTTCCACTCACGGCATACGAAAGCGTTACAAGCAGACAGCCCAGAGTAATAATCAGGGTAAGGTAACGATGATTGAGTGAATATTTCAGAAAAGGGCCAAAACGCCTTTCTACCCACCCACGAAAACCATGACTGAAAGCAGACTGTACCATATGAAATTTCTTTCTTAGCCCTTTTCTCTCTACCGGCTTTGAATGACCCAGGTGAGCAGGCAATACAAACAGAGATTCGAACAGAGATATTAAAAAAACTGTAATTACGATAACAGGAATTGCACCAAAAATTTTGCCCATCATACCCGGAATAAAATACAGAGGCATGAATGTAACAATATTTGTCAGAATACTGAATGTTACAGGAGCGGCGAGTTCCTTTGCGCCAAGAATTGACGCATCGAGCACAGTATTGCCAGCCTGCCTGTAGTGATATATGTTTTCTCCAATTACAATAGCGTCATCCACCACGATGCCAAGAGCAATAATATACGCAAACAGTGTAATCATATTGATGGAGACGCCAAGAGTCGGTAAAAAAAGAAGAGAGCCAACAAATGATATAGGAATACCCATCATTACCCAGAATGCGAGCCTTATCTCCAGAAAGAGACCGAGGATAAAGAGAACAAGGAGAAGCCCGATAGCGCCGTTTTTGAGAAGCAGATCCATCCTCTGTTCAAATACCTTTGATCTGTCATGCCTTATATCAAGTTTTACACCCGGAGGAAGACTGGCATTGATATCACCAAGCTGTTCTTTTACAGCGCGTGCCACCTGTATTGGTGTCTGTGATTCAACTGCATAGACATTGACCTTTATGGACGGCTTTCCATTGTACAGGGCATACATGTCAGAATCTTCATATCCGTCTTTGACGGTTGCGATGTCCTCAAGATATATTACCGAACCGTCTGCTGTTGTTATTATCGGGGTGCGGGCAAACTCCCTGCCGAAATCTCTTCTTTCCTTAACACGAAGAAGAACCTCACCCCCTTTTGTTTTGATTCCACCACCCGGCAATTCAACAGACTTTGTCCTGAGTTTTTCACTGATATCACTGAGGGAAAGATTGTATTTTCTAAGATTCTTCTGCGAAACCTCTATGCTTATTTCCAGTTCTTTTACGCCTGAAAAATCAATCTGTGTAATATCCCTGTTCTGAAGAAGCCTGTCTCTTACTGATTCGGCAAGCTCGTGAAGCACCTTTTCCTTAATATCACCATACAGAATTAAGGATATCACATGCCGTTTCCGGGAAGCCAGGTATATCTGAGGAGTTTTTGCATTCTCCGGAAATGTCGTTATACGGTCTACTTCACTCTTCACGTCCTGGAGAAGCTTCTGCCGGTCTGTGCCCTCTATGAGTTCGACCATTACCTGGCCACTTCCTTCACTGGCTGTTGATGTAACTTCCTTTATACCGTCGAGTCCGCTCACGGCATCTTCAACAGAAAGGATTATACCTCTTTCAATCTCTTCAGGGCTCGACCCCGGATATCCGACGCTCACAATGATCAAATCATGTTCAATCTCAGGGAAAACCTCCTGTTTTACAAGGTTGAGCATAAAGAGACCGCCAACAAGACAAAAGAGCATTATAAGATTGGCAGCAACAGCATTGCCTGCCATCCATGCTATTGGGCCCTTATGTTTATGGTTACTGCTCATTCAGCCCTGCCTTTTTTTCTGTTGCCCTGATTGATTCTTTCAGCTACTTCATTTGTTTTTTCAGCAACTACCCTTATTTTCATTCCCGGAACAGGGGCTGCGATTTCAGAAATCACCAGACTGTCACCATTCTTCAGGCCTTTTACAAAGACATAATTATTATTGCGCCACAGAAGCTCCACTTCCTTCAAAGCAAGAGTTCCGTCCGTCTTCATAAGCCACACATTTTTCCCGTCATGTAGTGATTCGGATGTTATCCTGAATACATTTCCGACATACCTGCCGAATATTTCTGCGCTGATATATTCCCCCAGAAGGAGTGATCCTGAAGTCTTCCTTCCCTTGTATCTTTTTCCAAGAGGATCATCGATTCTGACAATAATTCTTGCCATCCTTCCCTTTTCCTCAAGGTCACTCAACAGCCTGGTGACCCTGCCATTATGTATTCTGTCACCTGAAGATTTAATTTTTACCTGAGAACCTTTCACTCCGTTTCCGGGCAGATGAATCCACTTTATCGAATCAACAGGAATGGAGAGCTGAGCATAATAGTAATCAATTCCAACCATTGCTCCCAGATCCGTGGATACGGTAGCCTGATCTCCTATGTTGACTAACGCTGTTTTTACAATACAGTTAAATGGCGCTCTTACTGTTGTACGGTCAAGTTCAAGTTCGGTTATTTTCACAGCAGCCTTTGCCGCATTGAGTTTTGCCTCTTTCTGTTTAAGGTGCGGTTTTCTGAGAGCGAGTTCCCTGTCAAGTTCAGATGAATCCTTGTCCTGTCCGAGCAGAGACCATTCCTTTCGGGCAATTTCCTGTTGTCCCTGTTCGAGTCTGTACTCATATCTTGCGGATTCGAGTTCTGCCTTTTTGGTTATCAGACTCAGCTCATAGTCTCTTCTGTCTATTTTAATTATGGCTTCACCTTTTCTTATTATGCCGCCCGGAACAAAGTCAGGATTCACCCATACAATTTTTCCGCCCACCTGTGATTTCAGACTTATACTCACCGCGGGTTTCACTGTTCCCATTGCAGAAACAATCACCTGTCTTTTTGCGGCTTTTAGTTTTTCAGTCTCTACAATTACAGAGGTCCCGGCGGGTGACCTTCTGCCTGGCCTGGGTTTTGTCTTCATAAAATAAACTGATATTCCCGCGGCGATCAGAGCAATCAGGATTCCCGATATGATAAATTTCCCCTTACCTCCGGATCGTCCCCTGTTGTATAGATTATTTATTGTCATATTTAAGTATCACTCCCCGGTCGTGATTTTCATTTCTTTTCTCATCCAGCTGCCACCAAGCGCTTTACAAAGCGCTATCCTGTACTGATAGTAGGCAAAGTCAGCATCAATCAGAGTTAGCTCAAGAGACTGTGCTGAATTCAATGATTCAAGGACATTGATATAATCGCTTCTTCCCTTTCTGTAATATTCCAGAGCCTGCTCATATGTATCCATGGTTGCCCTGTACTGTTCTCTGAGAGCCTTGATATATTCAGCCTGTTTCTTTTCATTGACAAGTGCATCCTCAACTTCTTTAAAGGCAGTTAAAACAGTTTTTTTGTAGGATGCAAGCCTTTCCCTTACAATTGCCTTTGTTCGTAAAACCTCTGCTTTTCTGTATCCCCCGTCAAAAACAGGCCCGACCAGATTAGCAGCCAGGTTTGCAGCCCAGTTGTCAAAGATTGTTGATACACTGTCAGAGCCATAGGTATAAGATGCGGATATACTCAAGGCAGGAAGCCGGTTGGCCTTTGCTGCACTAACAACCCAGTCAGCAGATTTAAGCAGAAGGCCGGATTTTCTTACATCCGGACGCTGTGAAAGAAGATCGGCCGGAAGACCCGCTCCGGGAAGTTCAGGCATTTCCGGAAAATCAGTAACGCTCACTTTCAGAGGGGATGATGATGGTCTGCCAAGCAGCAGACACAATTCATGCTTCAGGATATGCAGCCGAGCCTCCAGTTTTGGAAAGGATGCCCTCTTGGCAGCAACAGTCTGCCTCTGCTGAAAAACATCAAGCGCTGTTGACTGACCCTTTTTATACCTGAAAAGGGTCAGCTCCTGCATTGTTTCATTGGTCTTAAGCTGTTTTTTAAGAACTGCGAGTTTCTTTGATACTGCAATATATTCAAACCAGGCAAGAGCCACCTCTCCTGAGAGGGTCATTGCACCTGTGTAAAGGTCTTCCTCTGCCGCTCTGAGATCGTAACGTGCTGCGGTATGTGTTGATTTTATTCTGCCCCAGAGATCTATCTCATAACTTGCAGTAAGTCCCGCTGAATGAGATTGCTCTGTTTTGTCCCCTTTCATATTCGGTTCACTGTTTCGGGTAACAGAAGATCCTGCTTTAGCGTCGAGAGAAGGTAATCTGGCAGCACCCTGTTTTACAGCAGTTGACCATGCCTGTTCAATTCTGGCATAGGTCTCTGCAATCGTAAGATTCCCCTTTAACGCCATCCTGATAAGGGAATCAAGTTCCCCGGAGTGGAACTCATCCCACCAAACTGAAGCTGAAGGCATTTTTTCAGTGTACATCCTGTACTTACCCGGCAGATTCAGCCAGGCATCTGACCTCTTTTCAGGCTGAAACATTGTACATGAGAAAAGGAGTGCCAGACCGGAGATCAGCGCACACAAAATATTTTTTCTATGGATAGTGTTTTTCATATTCATTGATGGTTTTGAATTATTATAACTCTGTAACGAATTTATGAAAGCTTTTACAGATGAAAAGTTCCATTATTTTACAGTATTCATTCCTAAAAGTAGTTTTAAAATAAATGAAGGAAGATCATTACCCCAGCCGCCTTCCAGGTCAGGGATAATAGAGCTTTTTCTACAGTAAAAATGTTTGGGGTTAAACATTGATTACAAGAACTATTTTGTCTATAAATAAATATGAAGCAGAGAAGCTTTTTAATAAAGCCAAACCGGTTTAGTTAAAAAGGGTATAACCGGGGGTTAATAAGACTCTCAGTTCAGAGGCACTGATTTATTGTATTTCATTACAACATTCAGCATATTACCAGCCTTTTGCCTGAGCCCGGTACTGCTTTCATTCAGCATGACAGACTGACTCTGAAGCTCAGCAATGGTATCATTTAACTCGTTTATTGAGGTGAAGACTTCTGAGACTTCATCTGCTCTGTCAGAAACCATTGAATATATAAAATCAGAATCTTTATGAAGTAATTTTAATTTTTCAGCAATATCATTAACTATATTACTGTATTCTGAATTTTTCGTTTCAAGCCCCTTTAGAATGTTGTCGAGATGAACAACCTTTTCAATTATATCCAAAAAAACAGAGGTGGTACTCTTCAGGTTATCACCACCTTGAGAGATAGAATCATCTATTTCTGTAAGAAATTCTGAGGCCAGAACAATGTTGGATTTTGTATTAGTTGCCAGCTTTGCTATTTCTTCTGCAACTATTGCAAACCCGTTTCCCTGGGACCCGTTTCTGGCTGCTTCAATTGAAGCATTAAGTGCAAGCAGGTGAAGCTGATCAGATATGTCTCTTAGAATTGATACGAGATCTCCAACCTTTCCGGATGCTCTTTCAATCTCTTTTATTCCGGAAACTGCTGCTGAGATTTCTGTCCTGCCCTTTTCAGCGAGACTGTTGCATTCTGCAGAAATACAGGCTGAATAAAGAAGCTGGTCAGACATGGATACATATGAATCTGACAATTCCGCTGACAGGCAGAGTCCCTCTTCAGAACTCTTTTTCTGATCAAGGGTTCTTGACCTGGTAAGCTCAAAAGAATCGCTGATATTTTCCATAACAGCTGAAATTTCTTCAATCCTGCCTGAATCATAAAGAACAGCTTCAGAAATATTACCTGCAGAGTCATTGAGATTTCTTGAAATTGAATTTATCATACCAGCATTATTTTCAACTGTATTCAGAATCGCTTCAATATTATCGATAACCCTGTTAAAAAAAACACCAATAAGATACATATCAGAACCATGGTCAACCTTCAGCCTTTCAGGCAACCCATCTGCATCAGCAATTTTCTTCATTGAAACAAGAAGATCACCCAGAATTGTCCTGGCACCATGTTCTGCACTGTTCAAACCCTCCTCTTCATCGCCCGGACTTACCCTTAACTGAGTAAACTGTTTAAGAAGAAAAAACAGCACAAAGCCTGTACCGAATGACCAGATTGCGCATGTCGCCACTCCTGCAAACTGGGTTGTTAATGACAATCCAGAAATGTTCCCAGCAGCAATAAGCGGAACAGCCAAAGTTCCGGCAATTCCACATAGGCCATGAACAGGGAACGCACCAACAACATCATCGAGTTTAAAAAATGTTTCCATTGCATAAGCGGAATATGTAGTAATTAATCCTGCTGCGATTCCGAGTAACGAGGATGAAAGAGGAGATGCAAGATTACAGCCTGCAGTAATTGCAACCAGCCCTCCGATTACACCATTTATAATATCCTCTACTGATGCACTCCCCCTGTTTTTCAAAGCAGAAAAACCCATCGCACTCATACCACCAACGCTTGCACAAAGGCTGGTGTTTACAAGGATAAGGGGTATGGAATCAGTGACTGCAAGGGTACTTCCTCCATTGAAGCCAAACCATCCCAGCCAGAGGATCAGAGTACCCAGAACTGATGCAGGAAGATCATGGCCATATAACCTGACAGAGTTTCCATCATTATCAAACCTGTCCATTCTTGGCCCCAGGACAATCACCCCTGCAAGAGCAACCCACCCTCCAACAGAATGAACTACAGTACTTCCTGCAAAATCAACAAAACCCATTTGTGAAAGCCAGCCGCCTCCCCAGGTCCAGTGACCAAATACAGGATAGATGAGCAATGAAATAATTACAGAAACAACAAGGTAGGCATGAAACGTTATTCTTTCAGCAACTGCACCTGAAACAATTGTAGCGGCAGTTCCCATGAACGCTATCTGAAACAGGAAGAAGGCATATTCCTTTCCACTGGATAGACCCTCAAGAAAAAAGAGATCTGTCCCTATCACTCCGGACAAACTTGTTCCAAACATGAGCGCATAACCAACAGCAAAGAACAAAACTGAACCGGCTATATAATCAACAAGATTTTTAACAGCAACATTAATTGAATTCTTGGATCGCACAAGGCCTGCCTCAAGCATAAGAAATCCAGCCTGCATAAAAAAGACAAGTCCTGCAGATATAGACACCCAGAGTATATCAACATCTTTTGCGAGGACAATTCCGGCAGCATTACTCCCTGCTCCGGTCTCTGCAGCGCACAAAACAGAGGGTATTAAGGTCAGCAATATGGTCAGGTATTTCATCCAGAGCATCCTCCTTTTTTTGACATGAGAATTCTTTCTTTCTGTTATGTCAAATCAATGAAAACCGGAAACGCTCTACAGGGCATAATTTAACAATACTGAAATATAATGACTTGGCGGTCGGACCGGACAGTAAAATAAATTTCATTCAACGAAGCTTCATCCCTTAACAACACCAAGAGGATGAAGTTTAACCAGGGGTTTTATTAAATCGAGCTGCGCCTCTATTACCTCATCAATATTCTTATATGCCCCGGGAGCTTCACTGAGGTCATAGAGTTTATCCATAGTCTTTTTTCTGCCATGGTACCTGCTCCACCTGTCAAAAACGATTCCGTCCATTGCACGGTTGCATTCATCAACAGAGAGTCTTCTGCACGCTTCATTTCTTCCCATAACGCGGCCTGCTCCATGCGAACAGGACATAAATGATTCGGGATTGCCTAGGCCTTCCACTATATAGGACGATGTTCCCATGCTCCCGGGGATGATTCCCTTCTCGTTTTTATGCGCGGATGTGGCTCCCTTCCTGTGAACCCATACATCCCTTCCAAAGTGATTTTCACGGCTGGCATAATTATGGTGAATGTTTATTTCCTGTAAAAAATTCACATGCGCGAAGACATCCCCCACACTCTCTTTAAAGACTTTCATCATTCGCTTTCGGTTTTCTGCTGCATAGGCAAGAGCGAAATTCATGTCACGAAGATAATCTTTTCCATCTTCATCATCATGGAGAAAAGCGAGATCCCTGTCAGGCAGCGTTATTTTCCATTTATCATTAAGCCTGAGGGCAAGTTTATGATAATGGTCAGCGATCCTGTAACCGAGATTTCTTGAACCTGAATGCAGCATGAGCCATATAATTCCCTCTTCTGAAGACTGTAGTTCTATAAAATGGTTGCCGCCTCCAAGGGTTCCCAGGTTTCGCTTATCGAGATTCTCCCTTTTGGCAGAATACCATGCAGGGATATTTCCCTTTATTGAATCAAGATGCCTTGAGAAACCGTTCCAGTGCTGCTCGCCCCTGTGTGCATTACCCTCTCCAACCGGCACCCTCTGTTTTACCAGCTGCATGAGTGAACGGATCAGCTGCCTGTCTTTTATCTGTTCAACATGAAGATCTGTTTCAACAGCGCACATACCACAGCCAATATCA
Source organism: uncultured Leptospirales bacterium (assembly GCA_964512685.1). Taxonomy (GTDB): domain Bacteria; phylum Spirochaetota; class UBA4802; order UBA4802; family UBA5550; genus CAZEJW01. Next base: position 42,708 of record CAZEJW010000015.1, read on the forward strand.
ACCCCAACCGCGTTAGGGATCACTGAATCTGTACAGGCGATAACTCCACCAATTGGCATTCCATAACCCTGGTGGCAGTCAGGCATGAGAGCCACATGTCTGAACACAGAAGGATGATTGGCAAGATTGCATGCCTGTTTCATGGCACCGTCTTCAACAAATTCACACCAGGATTTAACCGGCTTTTCCAGATTCTCAGTGTATTCCCATTTCATATCATTACCTGTGCTGATGTTTATTCACGCTTCAGGGATTATTGCCCCTTTACCCAGATTCCATTATAGCGGTAATTCCCGTTTTCGTCTTTGAAAATCGTTTTACTTACCAGCTTGAATCCCTGTGCAACAACTGAAGAAAGTATATAATCTACACCTGCCATTTTGCCTGCTAAACATTAGAGGCCCCATAAACAATCTGGCAGCCAAAGACCAGCAAAAACACCACAAAACCGGTTCGCTTCATCTGTTCCCTCCACAGGATATTCTATTTTTCATATATGAACAGATTATATGCCTGTTGTCAATCTGAATTCAGAAAGCAGCATGATATTCACTGGCGAAAACTGATTTTAAAAAAAAATTGATTGAAACTTTCAGCAGCTTATTAAATTGTACATAAAAATAGAGAAAAGGAATAAATCACCCGAGGTATTAAGCCTTTCATATTTATCCCTCTGAAAATACCTGTAAAGATTAAGGTATTACTTCCGGCAACAATACAGATTTGTAAAACAAAACACAAATTTTATTATGGGTTTAGGAGGTAATATGCCTGACTATGATGCAATAATAATCGGAGCAGGGAATGGCGGTCTTGCATCAGCAGCCACTCTTGCAAAAAACGGTTCAAAGGTACTTCTTCTTGAAAAACACAACATCCCCGGGGGATGCGCAACGAGTTTCTGCAGGGGAAGATTTGAATTCGAGGTAGCACTTCACCAGTTGAGCGGAATGGGAACTGCAGAGAAACCAGGCCCGTTGAGAAGAATTTTCAAGAAGCTTGAAATCGAGGATGAAATTGACTGGGTTGAACTGGAGAACCTTTACAGGGTTGTTCTTCCGGGTGAGCTGGACATTACACTCAGGGCAGACAGGGAATCAGCGATTGCCACACTCCAGGAAAGATTCCCTGATGAAAAGGATAACATCAGGGCTTTCTATGACCTGGTTTACAGGTTTATAATGGAATCTGTAGGCGTTAGCAGAACTCCTGAAAGTGATGTCACAGAAGACAAGTTCCCTGCCTATTTCAAGTATTCACTTAAATCGAGCCAGGAGGTTCTGGATGAATTCTTCAAAGATCCCCTGCTGCAGCTTTCACTCAATGTTTACTGGTCATTTATGGGGATGTATCCTGAACGCCTGCCATTCTCAATACTTGCGGGTAATATATTCATCTATATGGAATTCAAACCATTCCATTTAAAGGGCGGATCACAGGTTCTTTCTAACGCTCTTGTAAATACAATACTCGAAAATGGCGGAGATGTCCGTTTCAATACAGAAGCTACAAAAATCAACCTTGCAGACGGCAGAGTGAAATCTGTTACAACAGCAGAGGGAGATGTTTTCACATCAGATTATATTATATCCAATATTTCCACTATTCATACATATGTAAATCTCCTGGACAGTGAACAGGTTCCGGAGTCTGCGGTTAATGACCTTAAAAAAAGCGCAATAGGCCCTTCTGCTTTCACTCTCTACATAGGCCTTGACTGTGAACCATCAGAAGTGGGAATAGAAGAATCAATGAATGTGATGTATGGAATCAATGACGTTAATAAATCATTCCAGGCAACAAAGGAACTCGACATTGAAAATGACGGAATGATCGTCAGCTGCTATACACTTGATGATCCTCACTTTTCACCTGCCGGAACCAGCCAGGTGGTTGTAGTATGCCTCAAGTATGCAGAACCCTGGATGGAACTCTCGCCTGACCAGTACTATGAGACAAAATACAGATGCGCAGACAGTATGCTTAAAAGAGTTGAGAATCTCTTCCCCGGCTTCAGGGAACATATAGAAGAAATGGAAGTAGCAACTCCACTTACTCACATGCGTTACCTGAATCATCCTGGAGGAGCAATATACGGATTCGAACAGCAGATGAAGGATGTCGGTTTCTTTTTATCCCCCAAATCTCCCATAGAGGGCCTTTTCTTTGCAGGCGGCTGGGTTGACACCTGCGGTTTTCAGCCAAGCCTTACATCAGGCTATAACGCTGCTAAAGCTGTTATGAAAAAATCAGGGAGAGGTGCGTGATATGAAACAGTATGTTAAAACAATTGAAGGATACAGTGAAATCGAAAAAGAGATAGAGATATGCCGGAAGTATGGCAATAACTATTCAACAGAGAAAGGAAAGACAGGAAGAATCACTGATCTCTATCATCCGTCTTATCTCAATCTCAGGGTTTCAGAACTAATTGAAGAAACAGAGAATGCAAAAACACTGAGGCTCGTTTCAGAAACAGGCTACCTGCCTCCTTTTCAGGCAGGACAGTATATAAATATCTTTGTTGAAATCGACGGTGTGCGAACGAGCAGGCCATACAGCATTTCATCCTCACCTGGCGAGAGGCTTTACTATGATATAACCATTTGCCGGATAGAGAATGGTTTTGTTTCGGATTACCTGCTCGATACTGTTAAACCGGGGGATTCTCTTAAAAGCAGCGGGCCTGCAGGCAACTTTTATCACAACCCTGCTTTTCATGGAAACGATCTGGTTTTTCTTGCAGGCGGAAGCGGAATAACTCCCTTCATGAGTATGATAAGGGAATTCTGTTATAAATACCCTGAAAGAAATATTACCCTTTTATATGGAAACAGAACAGAGAATAACGTTATTTTTATCAAGGAGCTGGAAAGGTTTGCCAAAAACCACAGCAACTTCACTTTTCATCTCGTTGTTTCTGATCCTTCATCGTCATACAATGGCATATGCGGGCTTATTGATTCAATTACCATTAAAGAGAATGTTAAGAATTATGACACAGCAACCTTCTATCTCTGCGGCCCTGGTGCAATGTATGACTTCTGCCTTTCAGAACTCGACTGTAT